>JBPCWT010000091.1:0-17399 GCA_051009255.1 Ruegeria sp.
CCCCAAGGGCACGTAAAACCACCAGCCCATTTTTACTGATCTGCAAACCGGCCCCAACCTCGGTGATCTCTTGCGCTTGTTCCAGAACAGTCACTTGCGCGCCACGCAGCCGCAATGCCAATGCGGCGGCAAGGCCACCGATCCCGGCACCTGTTACACAGAAACTCAGACCCTCAATGTTCATTATTAGGGCTTAACGTAAAAACGCCGAGGCAACAGGCCCCGGCGTTCGAAGAACGCTCTGACTGGCACGAAGAGGGGTGGCGACTAAAGGGCGATCCAGACGATTTTCGTGCGCGGTTCGCCGATTTCGGCGGACCTGTTCGCGACATGCTGGACCAAGTTCAAGACGCACATTTATGGGCGCTGTTTCTACGCCCAGTGGCCCAGACCTGGCAAAATGGGCGCGTGGCTTTGCTGGGTGATGCCGCGCATCCGACACTGCCATTCATGGCACAAGGCGCGTGTCTGGCGCTGGAGGATGCATGGGTTCTGGCCCGTTCTTTTCGGGAAAATTCAGATGTTGAAAGCGCGTTGCAGGCGTACCAGACGGCCCGGCGACCAAGGGCGCAAAAGGTCGTTGCCGCCGCATCAGCAAACGCACGAAATTTTCACCTGCGCGGACCGATGCGGTTGGCGGCCCAAATGGCGCTGGCAATAGCCGGACCACGGCTTGGGCGCCGATATGAATGGATTTACAGCTACGACGCGACGACCTGAGCGCGATCAGATATCCAGATCGACCCAGACAGGTACGTGGTCAGACGGCTTTTCATGCCCGCGAACCTGTGCATCGATCTGGCAATCCCGCAACAGATCGGCGGCCTGTGGCGTCAGCAGGAAGAGGTCAATCCGAATGCCGTCGTTTCTGTTCCATGCACCGGCCTGATAATCCCAGAACGAATAATGCCCGGCCGCCTGTGTGCGGGCCCGAAACGCCTCGGTAAAACCAAGGTTCAGAATCTTGCGGTATGCGGCGCGGCTTTCTGGGCGAAACAGGGCGTCTTCGCGCCATGCATCGGGGCGACTTGCGTCTTCGGCCTGCGGGATAATGTTGTAATCCCCGGCCATTAGCGCGGGTTCTTCAGATTCCAGCAACGCGCGCGCGCGATCGTAAAGCCGTTCCATCCACGCCAGTTTGTAATCGTATTTTGACCCCGGCACCGGGTTTCCATTGGGCAGGTACAGGCCACAGATACGCACGGCTTGTTTGCCGACGACCGTCGCCTCGATCCAGCGGGCCTGATCGTCATCGTCGTCGCTGGGCAATCCGCGCGAGACATCTTCGAGCGGCAGTTTCGACAGGATCGCCACGCCGTTAAAGCTTTTCTGCCCATGTGTTTCGACGTTGTACCCGCGTTCTTCGAAAATCTCGCGCGGGAAGTTCTCGTCGATGGATTTGATTTCCTGCAGCATGACGACATCCGGTTGCGCATCGTCCAGCCAGCGGGGCAGGGCCTCGGCCCGCGCCTTGATGCCGTTGATGTTGAACGTGGCGATTTTCATGCGCGATCCTCCGGCTGATTGCCAGTGATCTATCCATCAACAGCGCCCACAGGGCAAGTCATAGTGGTCTACATTGAAAATGAAGTGCCGCACCCGCATGACGACGTAGCATTCGGATTGTCGATAACGAACCGGGCACCGATCAGTTCCTGAGTGAAATCAATCGTCGCATTTTCCAGAAACGGCAACGAGATAGCGTCGACAACGACCTTTTGGCCATTGCCCTCCAAAACCAGATCATCGTCTTTGGGTTCGTCCAGCGCGATTTCGTATTGAAAACCTGAACATCCGCCGCCTTCGACCGCAACGCGCAATGCCTGGCCCTGATCGGCCGCGCCGATTTCAGCGAGCCGCTCAAACGCGCGTTCTGTGACTGTTGGGGGCAGATTCATGCCGGACTCCAAAGGTTTATTTCCTCTACGCATTACAATATAGAAATTGCAAGGACAGGCGACAAGGACAAGACCTTTGGACAGAGCTGGTTTTGCCTCGGATCCGGGCCGCGCAAGGGGGCGATTGGTGCCGGAAGAAGAGAGCAGTTTCCGGTCATGCTTTCAGCGGGACCGGGATCGGATCATACACGCCAGCGCGTTTCGGCGGCTAAAACACAAGACTCAAGTGTTCGTCGAACACGAAGGCGACAGCTATCGTACCCGGCTGACACACTCGATCGAGGTTGCGCAAGTTGCCCGTACGATTGCTGGGGCGCTTGGCCTGAATGTCGAACTGACCGAAGCGGTCGCGCTGGCGCACGATCTGGGTCACACGCCCTTTGGTCACACAGGCGAGGAGGCGTTGCACGCGCTGATGGGGCCGTATGGCGGGTTCGACCACAATGCACAGGCCATCCGGATCGTGACCAGGCTGGAGCGCCATTATGCCGAGTTTGATGGCTGCAACCTGACATGGGAATGTCTTGAAGGTATTGCAAAACATAATGGTCCGGTTGTTGGTGAACTGCCGTGGGCGCTGGCCGAATGTAACGCGGGTTTTGATCTGGAACTGCACACCCATGCCAGCGCCGAAGCACAAGTTGCGGCACTGTCTGACGATATTGCCTATAACAACCACGATCTGTTGGATGGCCTGCGTGCAGGTTTGTTCACCGATGAAGAGATTCAGCAGCTACCCATAGTGGGCGCATGTTATGCCGAGGTGGGTCGAAAATATCCCGGTCTGGACGCCTATCGCCGCCGACACGAAGCACTACGCCGTGTCTTTGGTGTAATGGTCGCTGATGTCATCGAAACCTCTGCCGCGTTGATCGCCGGATCAGGGGCAAAATCGGTCGAAGAGATTCGTGCGCTTGGGTATTCTGTGATCCAATTTTCGGCAGAGTTGTGGACGCAATTAAAAGAGATCCGCGCCTTTCTGTTTTCCCAGATGTATCGCGCGCCCAGCGTCATGCAGGTGCGGACAGAAGTAAGCAGTGTTCTAGAGGACTTGTTCCCACTGTACCTAAGCGACCCCAAACAAATGCCTGCCCGATGGCACGCTGACATTGCCGATGCGACGGATGAGACGGGGCTGGCCCGAATTGTGTCTGACTACATCGCGGGTATGACTGACCGGTTCGCGTTGCAGGATCATGCGCGGCTAACCGGCACAAAGATCAGCAATATCTGACCGCGCCAATCCGCAAGCATGATCTTTGCATCCCGGCGTCGGTCTGCTGGCCTGCATTGACCTTGGCGCTTTGCGTGTTAAACCGCCGGTCAAGCAAAAGGACATTCGAAATGAACCTGTTTTCCGAGATTCGCGCCCTTGTTCTGGACGCGCTGACACAGATGCAGTCCGAAGGCGCGCTGCCCGACGGGCTGAGCTTTGACAACGTAGCGGTTGAGCCGCCGCGCGACGCAGCCCACGGTGACATGGCGACAAACGCGGCAATGGTTCTGGCAAAACCAGCCAGGATGAAACCGCGTGATATCGCGGATGCGCTAGCAGACAAACTTGCCACGGATGATCGGATATCAAGTGCCGAAGTCGCCGGGCCGGGGTTTCTGAACCTGCGGCTGAACCCACTGGTTTGGCAGGGTATTATTTCGACGGTACTAGAAAATGGTACTGACTATGGCCGCTCGGAAATGGGTCACGGCCTAAAGGTGAATGTCGAGTATGTGTCGGCCAACCCGACCGGACCGTTGCATGTCGGTCATACGCGCGGTGCGGTGTTTGGTGATGCGCTGGCCAGTTTGCTTGCCTATTCCGGGTATGACGTAACACGGGAATATTACATCAACGACGGTGGGGCGCAGGTCGACGTGTTAGCGCGGTCTGCATTCGAACGGTACCGCGAAGCAAACGGGCTGAGCCCCGAGATTGCTGAAGGGCTGTATCCCGGTGATTACCTTATCCCAATTGGCGAGGCGCTGAAGGAAAAATATGGCGACAGCCTGATCGACAAACCCGAAAGCGAATGGCTGGACGATTTGCGCGAGTTTGCCACGGAATCCATGATGGACCTGATCCGCGCTGACCTGAAGGCGCTGGGCGTCGAGATGGACGTGTTCTTTTCCGAGAAATCGCTTTACGGCACCGGCTTGATCGAGGCCGCCTTGAATTCGCTGACTGCAAAGGGTCTGATCTATGAAGGTGTGCTGGAGCCACCCAAAGGCAAAAAGCCCCAAGACTGGGAACCGCGCGAGCAAACCCTGTTCAAATCCACCGAACACGGCGACGATGTGGACCGCCCTGTCAAAAAGTCAGACGGCAGCTGGACTTATTTCGCCCCGGATATCGCCTATCACTATGACAAGGTGACCCGCGGATATGATGAGTTGATCGACGTGTTCGGCGCAGATCACGGGGGCTATGTCAAACGGATGAAAGCCGCGGTTTCTGCCCTTTCCGATGGCAAGGTTCCGCTGGATATCAAGCTGACGCAGCTGGTTAAGCTGTGGAAGAATGGCGAGCCGTTCAAAATGTCCAAGCGGGCAGGGAATTTTGTCACGTTGCGCGATGTTGTCGATCAGGTTGGGTCGGATGTGACCCGTTTCGTCATGCTGACACGCAAGAACGATGCACCGCTGGATTTCGATTTTGACAAGGTGTTGGAACAAAGCCGCGAAAACCCGGTATTCTATGTCCAATATGCCCATGCGCGGGTGATGAGCGTCCTGCGCCGCGCCGCAGAGGCGGGTATCACGGCGGATGATGCCACTTTGCAGGCCGCCGACCTGACCACGATCAATCACGAGTCCGAACTGGCCGTTGCCAAGAAGCTGGCAGAATGGCCACGCCTGATCGAAATCGCTGCACGCACCAACGAGCCGCACCGCGTTGCCTTCTATCTGTATGAACTTGCAGGAGATTTTCACGCTTTGTGGAATAAGGGCAACGATGAATTGTCGCTGCGCTTTATTCAGGATGGCGATGCGGCCACAAGTCAGTCGAAAATGGCGCTGGCACGGGCAGTTTCTGTTGTGATTTCAGCAGGCTTGGGTATTCTTGGGGTCACGCCGGCGCAGGAGATGCGGTAAAAAATCGCCCGAAACGCCGGTCCGAGGCAGAGACAAGAAATGACCCGCGCGCTTTAATTTAAGCGCAAACGGGCAGTGAGGCGGACATGGCAAGTTATGATTACTCGGGGCATGCAGGCCCCGGGGATGTGCATTCCACACAGCAAACGCTCCAGAATGATGCGTACGGGTATCAACACGAAACGGACGAACATGGTGATTTGCCACCCGGCGAAGGTGCAGGGATCGGACGCTTGGTCAATGTGCTGGGCGCGGTTGCGTCCTTGGCGCTGGTCGCGGGTGTCGGATACTGGGGTTACAAGCTGGTGATGCGTGATGTCAGCGGCGTGCCCGTGGTTCGCGCAGTCGAAGGGCCGATGCGTATCCAACCCGAAAGTCCCGGCGGAACACCAGCTGATCATCAGGGTCTTGCGGTAAATACAGTCGCTGCCGTTGGGTCGGCAGCCCCACCCGCAGATCGGCTGATACTGGCACCGCGTCCGGTATCGTTGACGGACGAAGATGCACCGATGGGCGAGTTGAAGCCAACCAAAGCTGTGCATGTGGTCGAAGAAGAAATTACGAACCAGGAAGCCGCGGAATTGCGCCAGAACGTCGTTGACTCGATGGTGGCAGATCTTGCTGGCGACACAACACAGCCGGAAATTGCCCAGCAAGAGGGCGTTCAAATTGCGTCACTGGTAATGCCCGAAGACGAAGAACCTGCAATTGACCCCGCAGATTTGGCCGCACTGTTACCCGACCCTGAAATCATGGCTTTGCCGGGTGTGCGCCGCTCTCTGAGACCGATAAATCGCCCCGCTCGTGCTACGCCAAGTGGCGTTTCTGCCAGCGCCAATTCGCAGGACGCGATCAACGCTGCCGTGCGTGCTGCGGCTGGGCTGGACATTGATCCCGATACGTTGGCCGTTGGAACGCGGCTGGCACAGCTGGGCGCCTTTGACAGCGCCGAGGTTGCACAGGCCGAATGGGATCGGTTGAATGGTCGGTTTGGCGAATACCTTGATGGAAAACAGCGCGTTATTCAAAAAGCCTCAAGTGGCGGAAGAACGTTTTATCGTTTGCGTGCGCTGGGTTTCGAAGACCTGAGCGACTCTCGCCGGTTCTGTGCGGCGCTTGTGGCACAAGGGGCCGATTGTATTCCGGTGGCTGTGCGGTGAAGTTCGGCGCGGTAATCTCCGACGCCGAAGGCCTGCGACTATCCCCCGAGGAAAAGGCACTATTCAAAGAGACAAACCCATTCGGCTTCATTCTGTTTGCCCGAAACATCGAAACGCCCGATCAGGTTCGGGCGCTTTGTGATGATTTCCGCGATGCGGTTGGACGAAACTGCCTGATCACAATCGATCAGGAAGGGGGCCGTGTTCAACGGCTTCGCGCGCCAATAGCTCGTGAATGGATGCCCCCACTGGATCACACGGAAAAGGCCGCCGAGAACGCTGAGCGGGCCATGTACCTGCGCTATCGCCTGATCGCGGAAGAGCTTTGGTCGCTTGGAATCGACAGCAATTGCGCGCCGATGGTGGATATAGCAAGGGACGCAACGCACCCGTTCCTGCGAAATCGCTGTTATGCAAAATCTGCGGACAAGGCGGCGCAGATAGGTCGCGCCGTTGCACAGGGCCATCTGGATGGCGGTGTATTGCCAATCGCCAAGCATATCCCCGGTCATGGTCTGGCTACACTGGACAGCCATTATGACCTGCCGCATGTGGACCTGCCATTGGCAGAGCTGCAGCAGGCGGATTTCGCACCATTTCGAATGCTGAATGACCTGCCAATGGGAATGACGGCACATCTGGTGTTTGATCAGATTGATCCACAGGCCGCCACGATTTCTGCAACGGTCATGAATTTGATCCGGGACGATATCGGCTTTGGCGGGTTGATAATGACCGACGATATCTCGATGAAGGCGCTAAGTGGATCGCTGACGGATTTGTCCAAGACAGCCCTGAATGCGGGCTGTGATGTCATCCTGCATTGCAACGGTTCCTTCGCCGAACGCGCCGAGGTTTTGGAAGCGGCCGGTGAAATGACCGAAATTGCGCAACGACGCGCCGAAAATGCGCTGTCTATGCGTCAAAAGCCGCTGGAACTTGACATCAAGGCCGCTGAGGCGGAACTATCCCGTCTGATGGGCGGGCAGGTTTATGAACGATAACGTTTTCAGCGAAGATCCGGTCTCGGTTGCTGATCGACTTGCAGCCGAGGCATTAATCGTTGACGTGGATGGGTTCGAAGGCCCGTTGGATGTGCTGCTGACGCTGTCGCGCACCCAAAAGGTGGATCTCAGGAAAATTTCGGTTCTGGCGCTGGCGCAGCAATACCTTGCCTTTGTCGAACGTGCGCGCGCATTGCGGATCGAACTGGCCGCTGATTATCTTGTCATGGCGGCTTGGCTGGCCTTTCTCAAGTCGCGCCTGTTGCTGCCGCCGGACCCGGATGACGAAGGCCCAACGGGCGAGGAACTGGCGGCGCATCTGGCGTTTCAACTTGAACGTTTGCAGGCCATGCGCGATGTCGCGGCCAGATTGATGGGACGCGACCAGTTGGGCCGCGATTTTTTCAAGCGGGGACAGGGCGAAGATATCACCCGCATCCGCACGGTAAGCTATTCGGCGACGTTGCTTGACTTGATGCAGGGATATGCCCGCATTCGCACCCGTGACGAGTTCCGGCCTTTTGTGATGGACCGTGATGCCGTTTTCACAATGGAGCAGGCGTTAGAGCGTATGCGGCCACTGATCGGATTTGCGGGGTCTTGGACGGATATGGAAACTTATCTGCCCGAAGGATGGGATTCGGACCCGGCACGCCGACGGTCGGCCACTGCATCGACCTTTGCGGCCTCGTTAGAGCTGGTAAAAGAAGGTCATATGGAGATGCGGCAAAGTCAGACCTTTGCACCGATTCATTTGCGTAAGAGGACGGACAAGTGACTGAAGCCACCGAAGAAGAAGGCACCGGCACCCTGTTCGAAGCACCCCCACTGGCCGAGCAGGAACGGATGGTCGAGGCGGTTTTGTTCGCCAGCCCCGAACCTGTGACAGTCGCCGATCTTGAGGCACGAATGCCACATGGCAGCGATGCGGCGCAGGCGCTGGAACTGCTGCGAAAAAGATACGAAGGGCGTGGGATTCAAGTGGTCAAGGTGGGTGATGCATGGGCCATCCGCACCGCGCCGGATCTGGGTTTCCTGATGCAGAAGGAAACCGTTGAAACCCGCAAGTTAAGCCGCGCAGCTGTCGAAACCTTGGCAATCGTGGCCTATCACCAGCCTTGCACACGGGCGGAAATCGAAGAGATCAGGGGTGTTTCCGTATCACGGGGAACAATCGACCAGTTGCTGGAAATGGAATGGATCAGGCTTGGCCGCCGCCGCATGACGCCGGGGCGACCGGTGACGTTCGTCGTCACGCCGCAATTTCTGGATCATTTCGGACTTGAAAGTGCTCGTGACTTGCCGGGTCTCAAAGAACTGCGCGCGGCAGGCCTGCTGGAAAACCGTCCGCCACCGGGCGCGATGCCTTTGGGTGAAGCAGGCGAAGAAGAGGCTGAGGCTGACGATCAGTCAGAACTGTTCGAAGAAGAGTGATTATTGCTTGGTTGTTCAACGCAAGGATCGTTGCAGTAGCTGGGGTGGATAGATCAATGAACGCAAACCGGATCATCGACAGGATTGTGCGCCAGATTATGCGGCAACTTGTAAACAAAGGCGTCGATAAAGGTTTCGATCTGGCAAGCCGGTCAAATCGGGACGCTAAGCAAGGGTCCGGCCCAAATAACAAAGCAGATTCAGCCGAAGGTTTGACAAGCACTGCCAATCGTCAAAAACAGAACATGAAACAGGCACAGCGTCTGGCGCGTCAAATGCGCAGGTTTATAAGATTTTAGGTTTCAACGCCTTATTGTGCAGACTTAAAGTGTTTTGACAGCTTTAATCCCTGCCCCTGATAGTTTGACGCAATACCGGCGCCGTAAAGTTGCGTGGGCATCTCGGCCATTTTCTCATAAACCAATCGCCCGACAACCTGTCCGTGCTCTAACACGAACGGCGCCTCGTGACAGCGCACCTCCAGCACCCCGCGGGAACCAGTACCGCCCGCAGCGGCATGGCCAAAGCCGGGATCAAAAAAACCGGCATAATGCACGCGAAACTCTCCGACCATTGCCAGATAAGGGGCCATTTCCGCGGCGTACATCGGGGGGATGTGAACGGCTTCGCGGCTGACAAGAATGTAGAAAGCACCTGGATCAAGTATTATGCGCCCGTCATTTGTGCGGACTTCTTCCCAATATTCCTGTGGTTCATATGAGCCGATCCGATCCAGATCGATCACGCCGGTGTGCGGTTTGGCGCGATACCCGACCAGATCGGTATTTGGCAGACGCAAATCCACGGAAAAGCCAAGCCCATCCTGAATGACGGCGGTGCCGTCAACAAGGGGCGATTCATTGTGCAATTCAGTTAGTTCTGTGTCGCTGAGGACAGATTGCCCCTGACGGAACCTTATCTGGTTCAGGCGCATTCCGGGTCGAACCAGAACTGAAAACGAGCGCGGGCAGATTTCGGCATATAGCGGCCCAGTGTATCCTGATGGGATACGGTCAAATTCAGTTCCGCCATCAGTGATTGTACGTGTCAGCAAATCCAACCGCCCGGTAGAGCTTTTGGCGTTGGCTGCTGCGCTCATGTCCTGCGGCAGGGCCAGTGCCTCCATCAGGGGCACCAAATAGACGCATCCTTTTTCCAGTACAGCGCCATCGCTGATATCGATACGATGCATCTCGAACTCTGCCAGCCTGTCGGCGACCGAGCTGCCTTCGCCTGCAAGAAACGAGGCGCGCACTCTGTAAGCGACTGTTCCCAGGCGTAAATCAAGACTTGCAGGTTGGATTTGCCCGTCCAGAAAATCGACCTCGGCGGCAATCTCGCCGCGTTGGATCATGCCTTCGATCTGCTGGTTTGGGCACACGCCTGTCATGTCGATCCCCCGCTGCGCCAGTGGATCTGGCCTGATTTTTGGAAACGTCGGTGTGATTTGGTCGGGCTAGCAGGACTCGAACCTGCGACCTTCCGTCCCCCAGACGGACGCGCTACCAGGCTGCGCCATAGCCCGACGTTGGGCCGTACATAAAGATTTTCCCGGCAGGGGCAAGAGGAAAACATTACCTTAAATCTTATCCCTCGGGCCGGTTTTCGACGCGATCCAACCAGGTGCGAAGGTCCTTGGCAATTGGTGCAATCTGCCGCAAAAGCTGAGGATCGAATTGGGATTTTTTCCAAGCAAGTCCGATAACGCCTTTGGATGCCAATGCCGGGCTGTCAACTTGTCTTTCCGGTCTTGATGCGCTGGGTACTGCTTTGGTGGCTGGTTTGATGTCAGGCTGTCTGGAATACTCTGCCGGAGTTTCTTTTTCTTTTTCGACCAACTCTAAATCAATTTGCGTTTTTGCAGGCTCTGTCGCGGTTTTGGCCGTGAAGGGAACAACCGTGTCGTCCGACCGCGCGCCTGATTCCCCCGGTTCCACTAGTCCCGGAGACAGTGCAGAAACGTGAGATACACCCTGTTCACGCAGAATGCGCTGCACACCTTTTATGGTGATGCCATCGTCATGCAGCAGTTTTTTGATACCACCCAGCAGGCGCATATCATTGGGCCGGTAATATCTGCGCCCACCAGCGCGCTTTACCGGTTTGACCTGCGTAAATCGGCTTTCCCAAAAGCGCAGAACATGAGCCTGAACACCCAGCCAATCCGCAACTTCACTAATAGTGCGAAAGGCGTCGGGGGATTTGCTCATGTTCGCTTTGCCCTATGTTTACTTGCGATTTCCGTCGGCGACGCGATCCTTCATAAGGTGCGAAGGTCGAAACGTAAGAACACGGCGTGGTTGAATTGGAACCTCTTCGCCGGTTTTTGGATTTCGACCAATACGAGCGGTTTTGTCCCGAACGCTGAAAGTGCCAAACGATGAAATCTTGACCTGTTCGCCGCGCACCAATGCGTCGGACATGTGGTTCAGAACGCTCTCTACCAGTTGCGCACTTTCGTTACGCGAAAGGCCAACTTCGCGAAATACAGCCTCACTCAAATCCATTCGGGTCAGTGTTTTGTCGCCCATACCATTTCCCCTGTTGATATCCGAGAATATGTGTAGGGGAAATTCGCTGTCAATATCAATGAATTGCAGGCGTGTTTGTAAGCCGGTTTGCGCCAGTTACCAGCGCAGGACAACCGCACCCCATGCAAGGCCGCCGCCGATCGCCTCGGTCACGATCAAATCGCCGGTTTTAATCTGGCCACGTTGCTTGCCAACAGACAGGGCAAGGGGGATCGACGCAGCCGAGGTATTGCCATGGTCCTGCACGGTAACGACCACGTTGTCCATGGGCAGGCCCATTTTCTTTGCGGTGCCTTGTATTATGCGGATATTGGCCTGATGTGGCACGATCCAGTCGATATCGTCGTTACCAAGACCCGCCTTGTTCAGCGCAGTTTCAGCGGTTTTTGTCAGCTTTTCTACAGCGTGGCGAAAGACCTGATTGCCCTGCATACGCAAGTAACCGGTTGTCTGATTTGACACGCCGCCATCGACGAAAAGCAAGTCCTTGTAGCGCCCGTCAGAGTTCAAATCGGTGGACAGAATGCCACGATCCTGTGATGTGCCTTCGCTCGGCTGTTTTTCCAGAACCAGCGCGCCAGCACCGTCCCCGAACAGCACACAGGTGGAACGATCGCTCCAATCCATGATTCGCGAAAACGTCTCGGCGCCGATCACAAGAACCCGATCTGCCTGACCGGAAAGAATCAGGGCGTTTGCATTGCTGAGGGCATAAACAAATCCTGCGCAGACCGCCTGAACGTCAAAAGCGAACCCTTTTGTCATTCCCAAACGCGCCTGAACCATCGTGGCGGCAGAAGGAAAGGTCAGGTCCGCGGTAGAAGTTGCCAAAACGATGGCGTCGATGTCATCCGCGGTCAGACCCGCATCTTTCAGCGCCGCTTCGGCTGCTTTAGTGGCAAGATCCGAGGTTGTTTCGTCTTCGGCAGCAAAGTGCCGGCGTTCGATGCCCGAACGTGATTTTATCCACTCGTCCGTTGTATCCAGCGTGGCTTCGAACTCTGAATTTGGAACGACGCGGGCTGGTAGATAATGTCCGACACCTACAACGACTGAACGGCCTGCCATGATCGGGTACTGCCTTTTTTGTTATTATTCCGCTTGCAACGGAGCTTGCGCGGCATCTTGGGCAAGCTCGTTGGTCGATGCAACCCGTGCCGCCAATTTTTCAGAGAAACCTGACTGCGCCAGGGTAAAGGCCAGCTTTACTGCCGCCGATACGCCAGTTGCATCTGCCCCGCCGTGAGATTTGATTACCGTGCCGTTCAGGCCAAGGAAAACTCCGCCATTAACGCGCCGTGGATCAATACGTTTCTTAAGACGCTGCAACGACGTAATCGCCAGCACCGACGCCAGACGGGACAGTGGCGAATATTTGAACGCCTCTCTCAACAGGTCGCCGATCAGGCTGGCAGTGCCTTCGCCGGTTTTGATTGCCACGTTACCGGTAAATCCATCGGTTACGATGACATCTGCATTATCGCCGGGGATATCGCTTCCTTCGACAAAGCCCACAAAGTCGAAATTTGCCTTGTCAGCAAATGCCGAGATCATGGTATGGGCTTCTTTGAGTTCGGCACGACCTTTGTGTTCTTCGGTGCCGACATTCAGCAATCCGATGCGCGGACGGCTTAGCGCCATGCCGTTGCGGGCATATGATGCACCCATCAGTGCATATTGCAGCAAGTCCTTGGCGTCCGCTCGTACGTCCGCACCGACATCCAGCATGACATTGAACCCCTGAGGGTTTCGCGACGGCCACAAAATGGCAATCGCCGGTCGATTAACACCGGGCAACTTACGCAGTCGGATCATTGACAGCGCCATAAGTGCGCCAGTGTTCCCACACGAGACCGCGCCGTGGGCTTCGCCCTGTCGTACTGCTTCCAATGCTGACCACATAGAGGTCTGCTTGCCATTGCGCACAACCTGGCTGGGCTTGTCCTGCATCGTTACGACGTCCGGACAATCACGAAAAACGACGCGCCCATCAAGGACGCGCCGTTTTGCTACCAGTTTTCGCAGGACATCTTCTTTACCATGAAGAATGAACCCGATGTCCGAATTCTTGTCCGCCGATTTTGCAATCCCTGCCACAACGACCGCGGGGCCAGTGTCCCCGCCCATGGCATCAACCGATATGATTATTTTTCCGGTATGCGCCGTCATGCTGTGGCCTGTGCTCGAAAGGGCTTAGGCGGCGTCTTCGTCCAGGTCGATTTCGTCGGCCTGAGCGACAACTTCGCGATCGTCATAATGGCCGCAGGATGCGCAAACGTGATGTGGGCGCTTCAGCTCGCCACAATTAGGGCACTCGTTCGGGTTTGCAGCAACCAGAGAGTCGTGTGCGCGGCGGTTGTTGCGACGCGACTTGGAAACTTTGTTTTGTTGGACAGCCATGGTCTCAACCTTTGTCTGATAAGGGTTGGCAGATTCGCCGCCAACCGGGTTTCATTCTTCGTTTTATCGTGGTGTGACGCGCGTTTAGGGTACGTGCCCCGCGATGTCCAACCCAAATTCCATTGAGCGCGCGAAAATACTGCGATTCTCGGCATGTTCAAGCGATTTTTCTGGCCGCCTGCTATGACAGGAAAACGCGCGCCTGTCACTCGTCTTTTTTCAATTGGTCCCTCAGGCTTGCCAACCCGGCAAATGGTTTGACGTCCTCATCCGTCATCGCCTGCTTTCCAGGTTCGGTATAGTTGACCTGTTCCAGATGCGCGCCTTCCTTTCTTGGGTAGGGGGGCAGCGCAAGCGCCAAAGCTTCGACCATTACAAGGCCGGGATCGATTTCGGCTGACAGAGCCTCGGTTTCATCGTCTTCCTGAATTTCAAACTCGGGCACATTCGGCTCGACCCAATCCCCCAGATACAAGCGTTTTACTTGTGTCTCAATCCGGGTGGTGACTGGTTCCAGCGTAACTACGCAGGGCTGGATCACGGTTGCACCCAATTTGCCGGTCAGCAGCCAATCCTGTTTGCCTTGGGCGCGAATGTCGCCAACGAAGCTCAATTTGCGCAGCCCCAGCAAACCGAGTTCCGATTTCAATGTGTCCAGAATTTGGGAATCGGGACGCAATTCGAACGCAGTTGGTGCATTTTGCGGCAAGTCTGCCACCCGCAAAGACGTATGATTGGTCATTCAGGATCTTTCGTGTGTTGAACCACAGCCTTGGTTTCTGTAATCGGATAGAAGCCGTAAGGTGCCAAGGCAAGAGGGTGTTCATGTTCAAGTTCCAAAACAAGCTGAAATCAGCGGCAAAAATCGTTGTTTTTGGCCTGTCTCTGTCTGCGGCCGCAGCATGTACGGCAATTTACAAAAACCACGGGTATGTTCCGACCCAGGAAGAATTGGCCGAATTGAAAGTCGGCGTTGATACCCGCGACAGCGTGCTTGAAGCCGTTGGCGCACCCAGCGCCACCGGTGTTCTGAAAGATTCGGGATATTACTATGTGGCATCGCGCGTTCGGCACTATGGCCCTAAAAAACCCAAAATAGTATCTCGGGAACTGGTTGCGATCACTTTCGACCAAAGGGGCGTTGTCCGAAACATCGAGCGTTTCGGGCTAGAGGACGGAATTGTCATTCCGCTTGACCGCCGTGTGACCGATTCCAGCGTCGAGGACAAAGGTTTCCTGCGTCAGCTGCTGGGCAACATCGGCAACTACAACCCGGCCAATATCCCCGGGGCCAGCTAATTCAGGGCAAAAACTTGCATCGTCATAGAACAGTCGCATCTTAGGATGTAGAGACACCCGTAAGACGAGGTAAATCTACAACCGTGGGAGAGCTGACCATGGCGAACGCATTTTTGCTGAACAAGGGGCGCTATCGTGCCCGTCTGGCGCAATCTGTTCAGGACGTGGCAGACGCACAGGCACTGCGCACGCTGGCCTTTGGGACAGCGCAAACTGATCAAGACGACTTTGATGCGGCGTGCGCTCATATCCTTATCGAAGATACGCGCGCCGACGGGCGGTTGGTTTGCTGTTTCCGTATGCTTGATATGAACAGTGGCGCAGACATTGCAAACAGCTATTCGGCGCAGTTTTATGATCTGTCGGCGCTGGAGCAATACAATGGCCGAATGGTAGAACTGGGCCGGTTTTGCGTACATCCCGAATGGCCCGACCCGGATATTCTGCGGGTCGCATGGGGCGCTATGACAGCCTATGTGGACAGCAATGACGTGGGACTGCTATTTGGTTGTTCGTCTTTTGCCGGGACAGAAACCAAAGAATACCTGGATGCATTTGCGATGCTAAAGCAACGTCATCTTGCGCCAAAACGCTGGCTTCCGCGGGTAAAGGCCCCGAATGTGTTTCGCTTTGCCACGCGGCTTCGGCGCAGGCCGGATTCGAAAAAGGCGATGATGCGTATGCCGCCGCTTTTGCGTACCTATCTGATGATGGGGGGCTGGGTCAGTGATCACGCTGTTGTGGATCGCCATATGAACACGCTGCATGTGTTTACAGGTGTGGAAATCGCGTCGATCCCGGCAGCACGCAAAAGGCTGTTGCGTGTTGTAGCCGGGTGATCCGAGTATTTTGCAAAAGGTGAAGCGGGGGCGTTGACGCCTTGTTCCAGCCGGTTTAGCTGGCGTTCATGGCGAGAATTCCTTTGTTGCAGATGGCTGGCATTTCCCTGACGTTCGGGGGTGATCCGGTCCTGGCCGATCTGGACCTTGTGGTTCAGCCCGGTGACAGGGTTGCGTTGGTTGGGCGCAATGGATCTGGTAAATCCACGTTGATGAAAGTAATGGCGGGTCTGGTTGAGTCGGATTTCGGGGAAATTGTAATTCCACCTGGAAAATCTGTGGGTTACATGGAGCAGGACCCGGGGATGGACGGGTTCGCCACGCTGGGCGACTATGCCTCCAGCGGGTTAGATCCGGGTGAGTTGTATAAAGTTGAACGAGCGGGCGAAGGGTTGAAGTTCGACCCGTCCCGGGCTGTGGCGACTGCATCGGGTGGGGAGCGGCGGCGTGCGGCACTGGCCAAGCTGATGGCCGAAGCGCCGGATCTAATGTTGTTGGACGAGCCGACCAACCATCTGGACATTGAAGCAATCGGTTGGCTGGAGCGCGAGCTTGGTGCGACGCGGGCGGCGTTTGTTCTGATTTCGCATGACCGTGCGTTTCTGAGGGCGCTGACTCGGGCGACTTTGTGGATCGATCGGGGCGAGGTGCGGCGGCAGGAAAAGGGGTTTGAAGCATTCGAAGCTTGGCGTGACAAGGTTTGGGAAGAAGAGGACTTACAGCGCCACAAACTGAACCGTTTGATTAAGTCCGAGGCCCGATGGGCGGTTGAAGGTATCAGCGCCAGGCGCAAACGCAATCAGGGCCGCGTAAGGGCCTTGCAGGAGTTGCGGGCGGAGCGTGCGTCGCAGATAAAGCGGCAAGGTTCGGCTGCTATGTCGTTGGAAACAGGTCCTAAATCTGGCCGAAAGGTAATTGAGGCGCGGGAGCTGGAGAAAAGTTTTGACGGCCTGCCGATCGTGCGGAAATTTGACTTGCTGGTGCAGCGGGGCGATCGGGTTGCGTTTGTGGGGCCGAACGGTGTTGGAAAGACGACGTTGCTAAAGATGTTGTTGGGAGAGGTCGAGCCGGACGCGGGATCGGTGATGTTGGGCACTAATCTGGAAGTTGCGGTATTCGATCAAACTCGGTCCCAGCTGGATCCAGATATGAGCCTGTGGGACAGTCTGACCGGCGATCCGATGATGCGTGTTTCAGGTAAAGCCGATCAAATCATGGTTCGTGGACAACCCAAGCATGTTGTTGGTTATATTAAAGAATTTCTGTTCGACGAACAGCAGGCGAGGGCGCCGGTGCGGTCGCTTTCGGGGGGTGAAAAAGCGCGGTTACTGTTGGCGAAGCTGATGGCGCGCAGTTCGAATTTGATGGTGTTGGACGAACCGACCAACGATCTGGATGTTGAAACCCTGGACCTGTTGCAAGAGTTGCTGGACGACTATGACGGTACTGTTTTGCTGGTCAGTCACGACCGCGATTTTCTGGACCGCGTGGCGACAACCACCGTTGCGATGGAGGGTAATGGCAAGGCGACCGTTTATGCTGGCGGATGGACGGATTACATCGCACAGCGCGGCGATGTAATGATAAAAAAAGAAGAAAAAACAAAAGCTTCAAAGTCTAAAGTAAAGCAAGAATCTGATCCGAAAACGGGCCTTACATTTTCGGAAAAACACCGATTGGAGAAGCTGCCAGCCGAGATTGCGCAGCTTGAGGCCGAGATTGCAAAGCTGGAAGAACTGATGTC
>JBPCWT010000092.1:0-3909 GCA_051009255.1 Ruegeria sp.
TTGGTGTCGGCCTTTAATTTTGAATTCATCAATGACACCATAACCGGTGGCGCACAGCCCCGGATCAGTTCTTATTTCTCTGGTTCCGATCTGGCCATGCGCCCCGGCCCTGCAACTGGTCGGGTCAAAGAACTGCTGGAACCCTTTGCGGACGACATTTTACCCGGAACGATCGATGGGTATGAATTGCCCAAGGGCGACGGCTCCGCCCGAAACCGTTCGAACATACGCAAGGCGACAAAGCTGTTGGCCGACGCAGGTTGGTCCATTCAGGATGGCGTGTTGCGGGATCAGAATGGGGGGGGCTTTACCCTGACTGTTTTGCTGCAACAGGGCGATACCGACATGGAGACGGCGGTTGATATATATTCCCGCGCGTTAGAGCGTCTGGGAATTCAGGTTTCAACCGAAAAGGTCGACAACGCTCAGTACTCTGGCCGTATTTCTGAACTGGATTTCGACATGACCCCATTCCGTCGTGCGCTGTCGCTGTCACCGGGCAACGAGCAGCGCCTTTACTGGGGAAGCGAAGGTGCCGAAACCCAAGGCACAAGAAACCTGATGGGCGTCGCCTCGCCCGCCGTGGACGGCCTGATTGATGCAATGCTTGCCTCGGAATCGCACGAGGATTTTGTCGCGGCAACTCGGGCGCTGGACCGGATCTTGACCGCTGGCCGATACGTGATCCCGATCTGGAGCTTTGATGTCGGGCGAATTGCTCATGCCAAAGAGTTAAAGTACCCTGCAACGCTTCCGATTTATGGCGACGGACCACAGTACATGCCCGAAGTCTGGTGGTTTGAGGATTGACGAAACCATTCTATTTTTCATAATTCATGAATTATAGAAATATAGATTCACGAGAGGCTCAATGCTTTGGCGCATCCCAAGCGGCTGGATTTGTTCCGGCTGCTTATGCGTCGCTACCCTGATTCTGTTCCCGCAGGCCAGATTGCCGAGGCGCTGACGTTAAAGCTTAACACGACATCCACCTATCTTAATGCGCTAAAGGCGGCAGGTCTGATCGATCAAACCCGAACCGGCACATCCCTGCAATACAACGTCAACTTGCCAGCCGTCCGCGACCTGTTTGGTGGATTGTTGGGGGATTGCTGCCAGAACCGGCCTGATCTGTGCCTTTCAATGCCCCGCGACAGTGTTACGCCGAACAAGGGCCGTAAACTAAACGCGCTTTTTGTGTGCACCGGTAACTCGGCGCGTTCGATCATGGCCGAAGCGATACTTGAGAAAGAAGGAAACGGTTTATTCAACAGCTACTCTGCTGGCACCGTCCCTTCGGACAACCCTCATCCAGAAGTTTTGGAACTGTTGGCGCAAAAAGGGTACGACACTTCAAATCTGCATTCGAAACCAATCGATGACTTTGCCGCAAAAGACGCCCCGCAGATGGATTTCGTCTTTACTGTTTGCGACCACGCCGCAAACGAAACCTGCCCAACATGGCCCGGACAACCGTTAAGCGCCCATGGGGGGCTGGCAGACCCGGTCCGGGCAAAAGGGTCCGACGCACAAAAGCAGCTCGCGTTCCAACAAGCCTATGGATTGCTGCGCAATCGGATAACCGCCTTTGTCAGCCTGCCATTTGAAACGCTGGATCGCATCTCACTACAACACAAGGTCGATGATATCGGCCGCATGACCAACTGACGGATTCTCTCCATGGACCACGCCACATGAACATACTTGTGCTCTGCACCGGAAATTCCCCCCGCTCGATCCTGCTGGAATCAATTCTAAATCAGAACGGAAAAGGCCGTGTTATCGCATATTCCGCCGGCTCGAATCCAACTGGGAAAGTGCACCCTCAATCGCTGACTTTGCTGTCTGCCGAAGGGCACGACACGTCCAACGCCCGATCCAAAAGCTGGGACGAGTTCGCCGCAACCGACGCGCCAGAAATGGATATGGTGATTACAGTCTGCGGTTCTGCCGCCGAAGAAACCTGCCCCGTCTGGCCGGGTGCGCCGGTTCGTGTACACTGGGGCGTCGAAGATCCTGCTGCTGCCGCACAGCCAAAATGGAACAGCGCCTTTCTGACTGCTTATGAAATCCTTGGAAGGCGGGCCAATGCCCTGCTGGATCTTCCCATTGAAACCATGAACGCCAGTGAACTGTCCGCACAGTTGAAACGCATCGGAGACATCCAGTAAACGCACGCAAGTATTTTGCCGAATTCCTTGGCACCGCCTTTTTGCTGATTGGCGTTGTCGGGTCCGGGATCATGGCGCAGACCCTGTCAGATGGAAACATCGCCTTGACATTGCTGGCCAATGCAATCGCAACCGGGTGCATGTTGTACGCAATCATTACAACGCTTGGCCCGGTTTCTGGGGCTCATTTCAATCCGGCGGTCACGCTGGCCTTCGCGTTGCGGGGCGAACATCCATGGCGCGCAGTCGCGCCATACATCGTCTGCCAGATCGCCGGCGGCATCATCGGCGTATGGATGTCTCACTATATGTTCGACCTTCCGATTCTGCAGGCATCAGAAACGATGCACAGGTCAGGATCGCATCAATGGTTCTCGGAAATCATCGCCACATTAGGTCTGCTTTTCGTCATCTTCGGCGGAATTCGGCACAAGCCCGACGCGGTACCACCGCTTGTGGGTCTCTATATCACGGGCGCCTATTGGTACACTTCATCCACAAGTTTTGCGAACCCTGCGGTCACAATCGCAAGAGGGTTCACAGATACGTTTGCGGGCATATATCCGGGTCACATCCCAATGTTCATCGTGATGCAGATTATTGCTGTGTTTATCGGGCACATAGTTCTGAACTGGCTGTTTGAGACCAAGGACTGACAAGTACCAAGCCTCTTTTGCGCAGATGGCCAAGACGATTGGCATTCATATCAGTCGGGAGGATTCCCCTGACTGGTCGGCCCAAGACTGCCTGCGACATTTTGTCATGTCACGCCAATTAGTTTCCCTTACGTAATCTGTTTTGGGGCGAGCATTCCTGCAACCTGAATAATGGAAAGCTCATAAATGCTGAACTGGGCCGATCTAACGCAAGACTGGAGCGCATCTTACGCACGAGCGAAGAAGCGTTTTCCGAATTTGCTCGACAAGGATATGGCAGCCGTAAAACGGGACCGCAAAAGGTTCGAGGCCTATCTGGCCGAACGCCATCACCTGACCGTTAACGAAGCACGCGAAGAACTTGAGGATTTTCTGTTCACCGAAGGTTTGAACCGCGAATTCAGCAATTCGTTACGTAAGTGATGTCACCCACAGGATCGTGGCGTCTTCGTCGCTGACCGAGATCACGTTGTGGCCCATGCTGCCATCATAATATGCGCTGTCGCCACGGCGCATTTCCACCGGTTCGTAAAATTCTGTGAAAAGCCGAACAACGCCGGTCAAAACATACAGAAACTCTTCGCCGTCATGTCGAACCCACCCATCAAATTCGTCCATTGATCGGGCACGTACCCGCGCGCGATAGGGGAGCATTTGCTTTTTGGTCAGTGTTTCTGCCAACAACTCGTGCTCATACGTCGTTGTGGCATGGGCCGTACCAGCACCTGACTTGGTTATCGCCATACGCCCTATAACCTGATCGCGCTGAGGCGGCGTGAACAATTGAGGAACCGAAATCTGCAAACCTGTCGCCAGTTTCTTGAGCGCATCGTACGTGGGCGACATCTGACCATTTTCGATCTTGCTCAGCGTTGAACGTGCCAGACCGGCCTGACTGGCTGCTTGCTCCAGCGTCCAGTCGCGTGCTTTGCGCAATTCACGAACGCGCGCGCCAAGGTCCAGCGGTTCCACCTCGGTGTGGCTGCCATTGTCGCGGGCAATGCGAATGATCGACTTGGGATCTCTGCTCGTCATGCGCATTTCTATAGGGGCAGCATGCTGCGCTTGCAACAAACCATACG
>JBPCWT010000093.1:0-4283 GCA_051009255.1 Ruegeria sp.
CAGTGGGTGCATAACTTCGGCGCTATGGTGTACCTTATGAAACTGCCAAAGTACCGGGATTTTATGCTGCAGATAGTGAACGTAAAACCAAATGAAATCAACAACTAGGTAAAAAACCAGCAAAAAAGTTACCGTTGCCGCAACGCCCCACCAACCTTCCAACTGCCGCACCGCGTCGGGATTTTAGGCATTCACTTCTCCAATCGTCCAACTATATGCCAAAGCTGCTGATCCAGCTAACAGGCCCAACATCAGAAAATGCCCTATTAACTGATGAAAGAAAAAGTACCTGACATCCAGCCAGGCTGACAGATGGCTCCAGACTTTCTTTGGAAACAGAAACCCCAAAAAACTTCGCTCGCCTTCTACTTTGCCGGTGCGGCGACTTTTGACGGCATAAATCGCGAATGCGATTAGGACAGAGCTGCCAATGTAAAGGTAATAAATCCGATTGCCGGGATCCAACGGGTACAGTGCGACGTCCCATGCGTGGGTTAGAAACGAGTCCCAAAATGACTTCAGTTGCTGCATCGGTGCCTCCGACTTTGGCGCACATTACCTTTGACGCGAAAAATGTCCAATAGCGTGAAAAGCAAATGGCAAAATCAAGGCCCAAATGTCACTACCACATGGTTTTGGCCGCCCGGGCGCCCCATTCGGAATCGTATTTCTCGCCGCCTTCTTCGCCGTCTGTCAGTTCGGAAAGTATCTGGCCAACGGTGGGCAGGCCTTCGCTTTCGTCACCGCTGGTCCATGTGCGGGACCGGATCAGGGCGCGGGCGCATTGCGAATAGATCTCGGCGATTTCGATGACGATCACGGTGACTGGAAGCTTGCCGTGCTTTTCAAATCGTGCGCACAGTGTCTTGTCGGCGGTCAACCGGGCCTTGCCATTCACGCGGACAACATTGTTTGAACCCGGCACGAAGAACATCAGCGAAACACGCGGGTCGCAGATAATATTGTGCAAACTGTCCAGACGGTTGTTGCCCCGCCAGTCGGGCATTGCCAGCGTACCGGGGTCAAGCTCCAGAACTACCGGGCCGTCATCGCCGCGCGGACTGCCATCGGTTCCGTCCGGACCAACTGAGCTGAGGATGCAAAACCGCGAGGACATGATCCATTTGCGATAGGCCGGTGTCATGCGGCGGGCCACCTTGCTCAGTGATGGGGCCTTGGGTTTGCCGTACAGGTCGCCTAGCGCTTCGATGTCTTCAATGTACTGCATCCGGGTTGAACCCCACTTCCTTCATTAACTCGTCGGAACGGGTTTCAACAACCTGTTCCAGACGCGCAAGGAAAACGTTGCGTTCTGTGCCGGATTCGATTGCATCCAGAAACTCGACCAGCGCATGGCCGGGTTTGCGCAAAATGCCGCTGCGCGGCCAGAAAACGCCGACATTTGTGGCGGCGGGAACACAGGGATAGCCCAAACCTTCGTAGAGAACCGCAGTGCCAACCTTATATGGTTTGTGGGCCCCGGGCGCGACGCGAGTGCCCTGCGGATAAATCACAAGCTGGCCGGGTTCCGAGAATTCTGTGGCGACGTCCTTGACCATCTTAGCGACGGCCACGCCCTTCTTGCCGCGATTAACCGGGATGCAGCCCAGACGACGGGCGTACATGCCGATGACCGGCGTCCACAAAAGCTCGCGCTTCATGATGAACTTGGCATGCGGCACTGCGTCAAAGATCATCAGGATATCCAGAAACGACTGATGCTTGGCCGCAATCACGACCTCTGCCGTGGGTACCGGTCCGCGGACTTCGCTGCGAATGCCGACCATCCAGCGGGTCAGCCACAAGGTACTGCGGGCGTATGTCTTACACGCATGCAATGCGCCCCGTTTGGTAAACATGGCATATGGGGCGAACAACAGCCCAAGAACCAGCATCCAAACGTAGATTGTGATCATGAAGATCAAGGACCGCACCCATTGAATGGCCAAGAACATCACGAAAGCTCCTTCAACTTTCTTTTCGCGGCGATCCAGGTCGCCAGAAAGGCCACAACAGCTCCCAGAACCGGGATGAGTACGGGCAGGACCCATCCGACGCCGGCAAAACCAAGCCCTGTCAGGAACCCACCGGCGTCCGACGCTTCGGGCAGCAGCAGCACGCCTGACATGCCGAACAGGGTGCCCACCGTTGCCCCGAACAGTGCACGATAGGTAAAGCGGCGCACGAATGCGCCGGCGATGAACTGGTCCCGTGCGCCGACCTGACGCAGAACCTCGATAATCTGCGCATTTGCCGCAAGCGAAGCGTTGGCTGCCAGCGTAATCATGGCCGCAGTTGCACCGCCGATCAGCAGAATGGATATCAACCCCAGACGCCGAAGGGATGTTGCGGCAGCGACCAGCGGTTCGCGCCAGCGAGAGTGGTCATCCAGAACGGCACCGGGAACCTCGGCGCCCAGACGCAATCGCAGGCCATTGGCATCAAGCCCCGGCTCGCCCTCGGTGATTTCGATCAGTTGCGGGATTGGCAGTGTGTCCAGCGGCAGGTCTGGTCCGAACCACGGTGCCAGCAGCGCGGACTGCTCTTGCTGTGTCAGTGCACGGGCCGAGGCGACGCCGGGTGTCTGCCGCAGCACCCTGAGCGCGGTTTCCGTCTGCGCTGCCATCTGATCGGCGGGCGCATTGATGCGCAGGGTTGCGGCCCCGGCCAGTTCCGACGCCCAGCGGTCTGCCAAACGGCCCGATGCCATCGACAAGGCCAGCGCGAAAACCGCCAGAAACGCCATTGCCCCGGACACGAACAAGGTTAACTGAGCGGTAAAGCCCGTGGACGGCACCACTCGATCTGCGCGCGAGTCGCGTCGTAGCAGGTTGCGGATGTCACCCTTGCTCATAAATCCGCCCCCGCAAGTTGCAGTTGCTTTTGCGAAATGCGCAGGACACGGGCCTGTACCTGATTTTTAGCGATACGGATCAAGCTGAGATCATGGGTGGCGATTAAAACGGTTTTACCCATCTTGTTCAGCTCGATCAGCAGTTGCAGCAGGCGCTGGGACATGTCCCAATCCACATTGCCTGTGGGCTCATCTGCCAGCACAACTTCGGGCGACAGGATCACCGCGCGGGCCAGTGCGGCGCGCTGTCGTTCCCCGCCGGACAATTCTGGCGGGTGCGCCTCGAGCCGTTCGCCAAGACCGACCCAATTCAGTAATTCGTTCAGGTTATCCTGTTCGGCGTTGACGGCGCGGCCCGACACCATCAGCGGTAGCGCCACGTTTTCGGCCAGTGTCATATGATCCAGAAACCGGCAATCCTGATGCACAACGCCAATCCGACGGCGCAGTGTCGCCATCTGGTTTCGATCCAGTTGGGCGACATCCTCGCCAAACGCGCTGAGACGTCCCAATGTTGGTTGAAGCGCGCCATAGCAGAGTTTCAGAAAGGTGGTTTTACCTGCGCCGGACGGGCCGGTCAGAAAGTGAAACGAACCGGGCTGCAACTGCATCGAAACGTCGCTCAGCAGTTCTGTGCCACCATAGCCGTAGCTGACATTTTCCAGCTCGATCACATCTGCCCCCGATTTGTTTGGCTTCTTCTTGCCCCAGCCCTGCCGCGGTTTCAATGCCTGCACCGGGTTCTATTGGTGACACATACATCATCGGGCCCAAAATGTCCTTTGCTGAATGGTATTAACGGCATATCATCCCCAAAAAAGCGAATTAAGCCAAAAGGCAGGCCCGGAGGCAGTATGCGTCTTACATGTCCGAATTGCAGAGCCCAGTACGAGGTTCCTGACGAGGTGATCCCGGAACAAGGCCGGGATGTGCAGTGTTCAAACTGTGAAAAAACGTGGTTTCAGGAGAAGCATCCCGAGGCCGAAGCGCCGGAACCGGCAGCGGCTGTTACCGAGGGAAGGGCCGATACTTCTGATCCGGTGACCGAAGAACCAAAGGCGGAAGAGCCGGAACCGGTAGCGGACGAACCGGAAGCCGAGGCGGACGAGCCGGAAGCCGTTGCAGACGAAGCTGAGCCGGTTGCCAAAGAGGTTGAAGCCAAAGCGGAAGAACCCGAACCGGAGATAGAGGCAAGCGCGGAAACGGAAGAAGAGCCTGAAGTCGAAGTTGAAGACACCGAAGCAGAGCAGCCTGCGACAGAAGGTGCCGAGACGCCGGTGGAAAAAACCGAGGCTGAGGTTGAAGAGCCCGAGGTTGACGAACCCGAGGCCGAGGAAGAAGAACCCGCGACGCAAGAGGCTGAGGCGGACGAACCAAAGACCGACAAACGGCCCGCAGCGATACGGGAAACCAACGTCGATCCCTCAGT
>JBPCWT010000094.1:0-3720 GCA_051009255.1 Ruegeria sp.
ACTTCGATTCCTGCTTCGCGCACGACCTGTTTGCGCAGGCGTTCGTCGACAAGAGCCTTGAGCACCTCTTGTTCAGAGCTGCCGGGCACGCCAAGAATTTCCAAAAGTTGCTGACGTTGAGACAACTCGTACCAGGTAACAACGTCCTGATTGACCCGCACGGCGGGCGAGAACAGGCTTTGCGCGTTTGCGGACGGCGCTGAAACAGCAATCACTGCAGCGGCAAGGGCCAGTTGCATCGGTTTAAGCCAACCGGAAAGCGATAACCTGGAGATTACTGATATCAACTGCATGTTCTTTTGTACTTCTTACCACCGCCATCAACGGCGTATCCTGTTAGTGCAACGGTAAAGCCGAATTCCGTGGAAGGCTCAATAGACGAGTTTGAAGTATATCGCCGTCTGACGGACATACTAACCTGAACACATTCATTACGATAGGTCACACCAAGCCCCAGGCGGATCGGTTCGGATTCGGCAAAATCATATCGGGCCTCGGCGCGGGTGATCCAGTTCTGATCAATTTTGTAACGGCCTGTAAGCCAGATTTCCGAGATTTCGTCATCGGAAACCAGACCCGTATCGTCGGCCTCTTGCCAGATATAGCTTCCGCTGATCTCGCCCACGTCTCTTTCCCATGCACCGCGAATTTCGGCCTTGGAAAAGCTAAAGTCGTCGTCAAGCAATCCACGGGCGGCCAGCGACCAGCCTTTGGGCGTTTTTAACTGACCGGCAAGCAAGATGTCGGACGCCGTGCCCTGAAGGCCAGATGTCAGGGTGAAATCTGGGTCAGACTCGCTGCGGAACACTTGCCCGACCGTGGCAAAGGCCCGCCATCCCTTGGCATCGAAACGCGCCCAATTCACACCGACGACGCCGGTTGGACCGTTCTCTCGGCGATCTTCGGCGGGGAAGCGCGATAATGACAGCAGGTTGCCCTGATCGAATTCCTGAAAATTGCTTTCATCGTTTGGCACGTCTGTATCAGACACATCTGTCCAGCCAAATTGCGCGATGGGTTCAAGATACTGGGTGGCGCCGGATTTTTCGCGCCGTGTCATAGGATAACGAAGGGTCAATGCCGCGCGTGGGGTCGAGCGTGTAATGCTGTCGGGGTACTGGCTGTCATCCTGAATATTAAAGGTTTCCACGGATGCGCCCATTTGCCAGTCCGCCCGCAGGCCCGATGCAAATGTCCATGTGCGCAGCCATTCGGCATCGAATGTGGCCCGTGCCACGTCGCGGCCAAGGATGTCTTCGTTGCTGGTTCGTTCATGCGCGTGCCCAATAAAGGCCAGGCGCACTTCGCCGCCTGTCAGACCGGGAAAGTACCGTTTGCGATAGTCGAGGTCGAATACGCGCGACGGAATTTCGTCCTGATCTTCGCTGTCACGCAGGGTATTGTAGTGGATAAAGCTGGTTTTGAACGCGGTGTCCCGTTTGATCCGTTCAAGCGCGATTTCACTGCGCAGGCGGTCATAGTCGGGCAGGCCGTAATCCGCCAGATACGAGTCGTCTGACGAAAGTTTGAGGTCAAACGAGATGTTGTAGTCGTTTTTCAGATTGAACTTGCCATAGCCAAACAGATAACCGCGATCTTCGCCCGGCAGCAGATCATCACGGGTGTATGCGCCTTCAAAGTTTATCCGGCCATTCCTGAATGCCTGACGATAGCGATATCCTAGCGTTGTCGTTTTGGCCGAAACATATGGCGTCAGGGTCAGGTCCTTGTGATCGCCAAGCTTGAAGAAGTATGGCACCTGAACCCCGGCTCCCAGTTGCGAGGTGCTGCGGATGGAAGGGACAAGAAAACCCGTTGCACGTTCTAGCGTTGGGTCGGGCAGGCGCAGGACCGGAAAGTAAAACGCCGGGATATCCAGAACACGGAACTGAGCGCCTTCGAAATAGAGTTGCTGTTCCAACTGATCATGCGTGACCCTGCGTGCGCGGATCTGCCAGATAGGCGGTCGTCCGTCTTCGCAGACTTTACAGGATGTTGCCGCAACTTTGCTGAACTGGGTATAGCGCCCGTCGGACCGGGTCGCCTGAATCGATGCGATCTGAAGCTGTTGGTCAAATACCATGCGCGCGCCGACCAAAAGGCCGTTTTGAAAACCGTCGTCCAGTTCTGCCGCGTCTGCAAGGACGGTGCTAACGCCGCCCTGATCGATACGAATGGGACCGTCCAGTTTCAGGTTTCCGGTGGAACGGTCATAGGTGATCCGTTGGGCCGACAGTTTGATGTCGCCCTGAAACGCCTCGACGTTGCCTTCGGCGATCAGTTTGCCGTCCTGCGTGATAAAGATGCGGTCGGCGACCAGCAATGCCGGCTGTTCCTGCTGCTGCTCTGCCTCGGCATTGTTTGTCTGCGCAAGGGTAACCGCGGGGTATGCCAAGGCCATGACGCCAGCCAGTAACAGGGGCACGGCGCGCCGCATCAGCCGTCCTCCGCCTGCAGCAGCAAGCCCAACGAAAGCATGATCGCGGCAATCGGGGGTGCCCAGGCGGCGACGTAAACGGGAAGCTGGCCGTTTTCACCAAGAATCTGGGCAAAGTTGCGCACGAAATAAATTCCAAACCCCAGAAGAACTGCGGTCAGTACCGCGACACCCGTTCCGCCGAACCGAACATGGCGCATGGTGAAAACGGCCCCGATCAGAACCATCGAGACCAGAAAGAAGGGGCGGGCAAGTTGCACTTGCAGCCAGACCTTGTGTTGCTTGGTGGAAAACCCGGCCTGTTCAAGATCGCGAATAAGTTTTGGCAGGTCATAGACCGACACAAGATCCTGCTGTCCCAGCGTATCCAGAATACGGTCGCGGGTCAGTGTGGTTGGCAGTTCCAGTTCATCTTGTTCTACGGCGTTGGTTTCGGGGTTGGAGCCATCCTGCAATGACCACGATTTTGCCCGGTACAGCCGCCAGAGGCCGTTTTCGAGAACTGCCCTGTCTGCCACGATCTGCTGTGTTGGTTTGCCGTCGGGTGAAAAGCCGATGATTGTAACGTCATCCAGACCGAAATTGCCATCATTGCTTGTTCCTGTGGCGTGGATCACGGACTGCCCATCGTCAGAGCCCTGTCGCAGCCAAAGACCTTCGCGACTGATCGACAGTGCCGAGCGGCCATCGTTTTGGTAATTATCGGCAAGCCTTTGGTACTGACCGGATGTGGCGGCCGCGATCGGGTTCAGTAACGACACCGCCAGACCGCCGATGACAAAAGCGACCAGAACGGGTGCAACAAGCGCACGAATACCGGACCTGCCAATCGCGCGGGTCACGACCAGTTCGGAACTGCGGGCAAGCCCGATGAAAAGAGCAATCGTCGAAAGTATCATCAGCAGTGGCAACATTTCACTGATGGCTGCAGGAGTGTTCAGCAATGTGAGATGCATCAACTGCCCAAAGGAAAGGCTGACCTGATCGAACCTGCGCATCTGTTCGATCAGGTCAATCATCATCACCAGCGTCAGAAAGACGCCGCCTATCACCAGAAAGCTTTGGAAAAATCGCCGGGCAAAAGAGCGGTAGAGGATCACGGAAGAAATCGCCACCACGCCGCCGATCCCGGGAATCACCAAACGGTCGCCACAGCAATGAAAAAAACGCGGCAGCATATGCCTGTCGTTTGGTGCCAATGCGATTTCCCCCGATCCTGCCGGTTATTTTGGCCTGACCTTACTGCAATTGAGTGGCGGGGAAAACTGCTATCTGGTCAATAG
>JBPCWT010000095.1:0-3740 GCA_051009255.1 Ruegeria sp.
CTCACGTCCGATTTCGTGAAGCATCTGACGACCGGTCCGGACCAGCTTGTTGATCGTTTCGATCATGTGAACCGGGATACGGATCGTCCGCGCCTGATCCGCGATCGAACGCGTAATCGCCTGACGAATCCCCCACGTTGCATAGGTCGAGAATTTGTACCCGCGGCGATACTCGAACTTGTCCACCGCCTTCATCAGGCCGATGTTACCTTCCTGAATAAGATCAAGGAATTGCAGCCCGCGGTTCGTGTATTTTTTGGCAATGGAAATCACCAGACGCAGGTTTGCCTCGACCATTTCCTTCTTGGCCTGACGGGCTTCTTTTTCGCCCTTTTGCACCTGCTGAACGATACGGCGGAATTCCGGGATGTCCAAACCGACATACTGACCAACCTGAGCCATATCGGCACGCAGTTCTTCGACCTTGTCGGTCGAGCGTTCAATAAACATCTGCCAGCCGCGCCCCGGCTTTTCAGCCATTTCCGACAGCCAGTTCGGATCAAGCTCGCGACCGCGATATGCGTCAATGAACTCGCGGCGGTTGATACGTGCCTGATCGGCAAGTTTAACCATTGCGCTGTCCAACGACATCACACGCTTGTTGATACCATAAAGCTGGTCGATCAGCGCCTCGATCCGGTTGTTGTGCAAGTGCAGTCCGTTAACCAATTCGACAATTTCAGCACGCAACTTTTGATAGGTCGCCTCGTCCTTATCGCTAAACGATCCGTCCTCGTTCAGCGTGGCGGATATCCGGCTGTCCTGCATTTCGGAAAGCATGGAAAAGTCGGTCGAGATGCGTTCAAGCGTTGTCAGCACCTGATCCTTCAGTGCTGCTTCCATCGCTGCCAACGACATATTTGCCTGATCGTCTTCGTCGTCATCGTCGTCGTTTGCGATCGGGTTACCGTCAGCGTCCAGCTCAGGCCCGGTGTCTTTCGCTGGCTGCGCAGCCTGGACAGCCGATGTATCTACAACCGGCTCTTCGACGTCTCCGTCTTCATCCAACTGGTTGCCAAATGTTGTCTCCAGATCAATCACGTCGCGAAGCAGAATGTCTTCGCTCAACAATTCGTCGTGCCAGATGGTGATGGCCTGGAATGTCAGAGGGCTTTCGCAAAGCCCCAGAATCATGGTGTTACGGCCCGCCTCTATCCGCTTGGCAATGGCGATTTCGCCTTCGCGACTCAGCAGTTCAACGCTTCCCATTTCGCGCAGGTACATGCGCACCGGATCATCAGTGCGATCCAGCTTTTCAGCTTGCGCTCCAGCCAGCGCAACCTCGCGCGGGCCTTCTGTTGTGACCAGATCGGTCGAACCCTTTTGTTCTTCCTCTTCGGCTTCTTCATCTTCGATGATGTTGATACCCATTTCGGACAGCATGGACATAACGTCCTCGATCTGTTCCGAGCTGACTTGATCAGGTGGCAATACCTGATTGAGCTGGTCGTAGGTAATGTAACCTCTCTCGCGGGCCTCGGCGATCATCTTTTTGACCTGGGCCTGGCTCATGTCCAGCGAGATTTCCTGTTCCTGCTCTTCGGATTTGCGATCCTCTGTCGTGTCCTTGGCGGCCATTCAGTGCTCCTGCAGGGATGGGTGATTCGTTTGAACCGAATCATTAGCGCGAAGAAGTGATTCGGCCACCCATTTACCCGTTTTTCTTTTCCAGTGCCTTACGAAAACACCACCTTATCGGCGTTTTCTCTCGAAATTTATGCCCGACGTGATTGCCGCGAACGCGTCTTTCTCATCTCGATTGATTCGCGCGCCGTTGTCTGCAATGTCGAAAACGGCCTTGTCCTCGTTCTGGCTTCGACTGGTGCGGTTACGTTCTTCGGCGGCCTGAGCCAACCTGTACGTCAACGCCTCATCGGCCAATTCGGACAACTCCTCCTTGGCTTCGGCAATCTCTGCATCCAACCCCCGGAGCGCTTTGATTTTTGCGAGTTCTTCGGCCAGCGTCATCTCGGCCTTTTCAACGTCGCCTGGTTTGAACACACAGGGGATTACTGCGACATGGCGAAGGCCAAGAAGGTTTTCAAGGGGCTCTGGTCCCAAAGCAGCAACAATGTGGTCTTTCAGGTTATCCGGGTCGTCGATCGCATGCCGTAGGATGACTTGCCTGATGGCGGAATAATCCGGATCGTGGCAATCCATTTCTTCCAATTGATGCTCAAATTGAACAACAACTTTGGGGTTAAGAATTGAGATTGCCAAAATTGCCGCCTCGCGCATGCGAATATCGGCATTATCCGATGAAGCCAGAAATGACGCCCGTGCGCCCGGTGTCGCGGGCTGTTTTTCGGGTCGCCATTTACCACCGGGCTGCCAGGTACGCTTTGACGATTGTCGCTGAGGACGGAACAATTGCCATCGCAAGTCTTTTAACTCTTGCCCGTAGTGGGACCGAATAGACGGATCACGGATCAAACGGATCTTTTCCCGCAACGCCTTGTCCAGCGCCGCCTTGCGTTCGGGGCTGTCAAAAACCTTTCCTTCGGTTTCACGCTGCCACAGCAGCTTGACCATCGGCACAGCGGCATCCAACACCGATTGCACTGCTGTTGCACCTGCGTCGCGCAGCAGATCATCGGGGTCTTTGCCTTCGGGCATGATCGCAAAGCGCAGGGATTTACCGGCCTCGAGCAATGGCAATGCCAGATCAACCGCGCGCATCGCAGCACGCAATCCGGCGGTGTCGCCATCCAGCGCGATGATGGGTTCATCGGCGATGCGCCACAACAATTGCAACTGATGCTCTGTAATTGCTGTTCCCAACGGTGCAACCGACCCGCCAAACCCCGCCTCGGTCAGCGCTATTACGTCCATGTAACCTTCGGCTACAATCAACGGCTGCCCTTGCCCCGCTGATTGGCGGGCAGGCCCATGGTTGTAAAGGCTGCGCCCCTTGTCAAATAGCTCGGTTTCTGGCGAGTTCAGGTATTTTGCATTGTCATTGGGGTCCATGGCGCGTCCGCCAAATGCAATACAGCGCCCGCGCTGGTCGCGGATCGGGTACATGATCCTGTTGCGGAATGTGTCATATGGCTTGCCGCCCTTGGTTGAAGGCTTCGCCAAACCAGCACCAAGGATTAAATCTTCTGCAACGTTTTTGCCGCGCAGATGGTCCCACAAACCTTGCCAGGCATCGGGGGCAAACCCGATTTCCCAACGCTCCAACGCCTTTGCATTAATGCCACGCCTCTCAAGATAATCTCGTGCCGTTCCACCGGCCCCTGTCTTGAGCTGTAAGCGAAAAAATTGAACTGCCTGCTCCATCACATCGGCCAGCTGGGCACGGCGATCCTGTTTTTCCTGGGCCTTTGGATCGCGTTTCGGCATTGGCATACCGGCCTCGCGCGCCAGTATTTCAACCGCTTCGATGAATGATACGTTTTCGGTATCTTTTACAAAACTGATGGCATCGCCTTTGGCATGACAGCCAAAACAGTAATAAAACCCTTTTTGGTCATCGACATGGAACGAAGCAGTTTTTTCGTGATGAAACGGACATGGCGCCCACATGTCACCTTTGCCCTGATTAGATTTGCGCGCATCCCACATAACCTTGCGCCCGACGACCTGAGACAAGCTCAGCCGGGTACGCAGTTCATCCAGAAATCCAGGGGGCAGTGACATGGTGCAAGCTTGGCAGAAACATCAACGCTCGCCAAGGGAGCGACGAGCGTTGTCCACAGCGAAATGACCGATTGTGGATTACTGCAGCAGACACAACT
>JBPCWT010000096.1:0-2845 GCA_051009255.1 Ruegeria sp.
ACCAACGAAGCGAACCAGAACAATACGTTCGAAAAGCGGATACCGGGAATGTTCGCCAGCAGATAGGTTTCGAATGGCGCATAAAAATACAGGAATATCAGAAGGATAACCAGGGCAATCAGCCAAAGCCAGAAACGTCTGGAATACCCTTGTTCGTTTTCTTGTGCCATGTTGTCCCGTCGTGTTGGCATGTCACCGCACGATGCGCTGCGTGGCAATGGTAGCCAATTTTGTGAACCGGTCAAACATCTCTTCTATTGCATATGAAATTGGTTATGCCGTTGACCGTGGCGAACAGTTGGAGAATGATAATAGACGGGGTTTTTCCCCGCAGCCAAGGGGATGTAGTTGATGACGATAAGGATGGGGATCGATGTAGGGGGTACTTTCACCGATCTGCTTGTCATGAACAGCGACACGGGCGACATGCAACTGCTCAAGACTCCGTCGACTCCAGACGATCAATCGGTGGGCATTGTCAACGGCCTCAACGGCATCGTTTCGCAGGCTGGGATTGCACCGGGACAGGTTGAATCCCTGCTTCACGGAACCACCGTTTCGACCAACATCGTGCTGGAGGAGAAGGGCGCGAAAGTCGGGCTGCTGGTCACCGAAAATTTCGAGCAGGTTCTGCATCTTGCACGCTCGCAGACACCGGGTCCCCTTGCCGGCTGGATCATCATGGTCAAGCCTGATCCGCTTGCCGATCTTGAAAATACGCGAGGGGTCGCCGAACGTGTCAATGCGCGTGGCATGATCGTTCGGACACTGGACGAGGACAAGGCAAGGGCGGCCATAGCAGAGCTTGTTGCAAGCGGTGTGGAGTCGATCACAATCTCGCTCCTGCATTCCTACGCCAATCCGGAGCATGAAGGCCGGCTCAAGGAAATGGTGCATGAAATAAACCCGGACATTCCGGTATCGCTGTCTTCGGAGATTCTGCCCGAGTTCAGGGAATACGAGCGAACGCTTGTAACGGTCATGAACGCCTATGTGCGACCCCGTATGCAACGCTATCTCGACGGCTTCGAAGAAAAGCTCTCCTCGAACAGTTTCGCGCCGCATGTCAACATCGTGCGTTCCGATGGTGGATTGATGAGTGTTTCGCGCGCCTCGGAGTCGCCCGTTCACACCATGTTGTCGGGCCCCGCCGGAGGAGTCTCCGGCGCAGCCTACGTGGCAAGGCTGGCAAGTCATCCCGACGCGCTTGGCTTCGACATGGGTGGCACATCGACGGACGTTTCGCTGATCCAGGACGGACAACCGACCATATCACGTCAGACAATGCTCGGTTATTACCCCATCAAGGTGCCGTCGGTGGAAGTTCATTCCGTCGGTGCCGGTGGTGGATCGATCGCCCATGTGCCGATGACCAATGCACTCAGGGTGGGCCCGGAAAGTGCCGGTGCGGTGCCGGGGCCAGCGAGTTATGGGCGCGGCGGTGACCAGCCGACCGTGACCGATGCGAATGTCGTGCTTGGGCGTTTGCCTCCGAGTTTGCTCGGCGGCAGCATGGATCTGGACGTCTCCGCCGCCGAAGCGGCCGTGTCAAAGGTTGCCAACGCGCTTGGACTGGATGTGCACCGTGCAGCGCAGGGCATTCTCGACATCGTCAACGAGAACATGTTCGGTGCGTTGCGGTTGGTCACGGTTCAAAAGGGCCTCGATCCGCGCGATTTTGCGCTGGTTGCATTTGGTGGTGCGGGGCCGTTGCATGGCAATGCAATGGGTATTCTGGCCGGTTGTTATCCGATTATCATACCGCCCACACCTGGCGTTTTGTCAGCTCTCGGATTTCTCTTTTCGGATATCAAGAACGAATTTGCCCAGACCTTCGTTCGAACGCTCGAGGACGTTGCTCCGCAGAAGGTTGCAGAGATCTTCGAGCGCCTGATGCGTGAGGCCCGCAGCTGGCTGAACGCGGAGGGTCTGGAGAATTCGGTTCAAAAACTGCGCTGTGAGGCGGACGTGCGCTATTTTCGGCAGGGATACGAATTCACGCTGGAGCTGTCGCCAGATTCCATCGGACAAGGTGGCCTGCGCTCGCTGGCCGATCAATTTGGCGCAGCCCATGAACGTCTATACGGTTTCCGCCTGTCACAACCCGTCGAACTGGTGAACCTGCGTGTGGTTGGTACCGGCGAGGTCCGAAAGATCGAGTTGCCGCGCCAGGAAAGTACCGGCAACGATTCATCCAAGGCCGTTGTTGACCGGCGCCAGGTCTATTTTGAAAACGGTTGGGTCAACACAGACATCTACGATCGCAGTCTTCTTCAAGCCGGCAATCGCATCAATGGTCCGGCAATTGTGACACAGAAAGACTCGACGACCGTTATCCATGTGAACCATTATGGCGAAGTCGATGAATATCTTAACATTCTGATAAAGCCTGCCAAAGGATGAAGGGGCACACTGGAACGAAATGAACGACAATCGAACCAGACAAAAGCCAATTTCTCTTGACGACCTTCTGGCCGCTAACAAGCGCCGGTTCGATGAACTTTTCAGCAGCACGGCGGGGCCAATTGCCAAGGTTCGACCGCAGGTGAATCCGCCACAGGAAAAAGACCTGGCCTCTGCCAGCCTTGAAGCAATTGCGGATGGCAGCGTTACACGTCTGTTGAATGAGCGATTTGGCGATTCCTGGTCAAGTGAAGTGGTTGAGCACAGTGTGGAGAGCGACCGCGTGCGGGTCCTTGGCAAACTGTCGGTCGGCGACAGTTCGCGGGTGCAGTTCGGCGAGGCCCCGGCTGGCGGCGATATGAGCACAGCCATGCAACGGGCCCTGGACGACGCTCTTAACCGATGTGCACAGATGTTCGACACGTCTGACGTTGCCGACACC
>JBPCWT010000097.1:0-3693 GCA_051009255.1 Ruegeria sp.
GTGCTCTATACGCTGGCGAGCGTGGTGGACGACACCGACATGGGGGTGACCCATGTGGTGCGCGGGTCCGACCATGTGACCAATACCGCGACGCAGATCCAGATCATGGCGGCGCTGGGCCACGGGCACCCGGACTTCGCGCACCATTCGCTGCTGACGGGCCCCCAGGGAGAGGCGCTGTCCAAGCGGCTGGGCACCCTTTCCCTGCGCGATCTTCGTGCGGCGGGGATCGAGCCGATGGCGCTGCTCAGCCTGATGGCGCGGCTGGGGTCGTCTGATCCGGTCGAGTTGCGCGCCGAAATGAGTGAGCTTGTGGATGGGTTTGACGTGAGGCGTTTTGGCTCGGCGCCCACCAAGTTTGACCTGCAAGACCTGTTCCCGTTAACCGCAAAGCACCTTCAATCGTTGTCGTTGGCCGAAGTGTCGGATGCTGTTGCTTCGGCTGGGGTTCCCGATGATCTGGCCGAACAGTTCTGGTCAATGGCGCGTGAAAACATAACCACGCTTAACGATCTGCAGGGGTGGTGGGACCTGTGCCGGGATGGGGCCGAGCCCCTGATCGCGATTGAAGACCGAGAATTCATTGCCGAGGCGATGGCGATGCTGCCAGAAGGTCCGTTCGACGGAGATACCTGGAGCAAATGGACCAGCGCCGTAAAAGAGGCGACAGGCCGCAAAGGCAAGGGATTGTTCATGCCCCTGCGCAAGGCATTGACCGGCATGGAACGAGGGCCGGAAATGGCCAGTTTGCTGCCTTTGCTGCAGGTAATTCGCGCACGTGGCTGAGGGGCGCAAGGGTAACCCAGTGGTTTGCCCACTTTGATTAAAAAGAATTCAGGGCTAGTTGCCCTGTTTCTTAAACCTCCTGAACAACCCGGGCAGTTATGGCCCTAAGGCGGTCATCGACAAAATCCTGCTCATCTGGCCTAAGCTGTTGATGCCGGGGATAACGCGGCTCGGCGCGGTCATTCAGGATCGGGGCATCCCAACCATCGGTCGTATCAAAGAACCGGTCAGCCCCTTCTTCGCCGAAGGCGCGAAGGTAACCTTGAATGACGACATCAATGTAGCTCAGCAATATTGGATGATTGTCTGTAGGCTCGTTTCCGCGATGTTGCGGAACCGCGTAAACAGCGATTTCCACATCGTGCGTCAGCGGATGGGACACAGACGGGGTTGCCGGTATCCGATCATATGCCCACTCGCGCTGATCCAGTGCGGCCCAGTTGTTCTTGGGAACATGGGCAATCATGCCGTCAATTTCGCATCCCGTCGCCGGAATTGCGGTCAGAAAGGCCACCGGGCGCAAATCTGTATGCCGCCACGCGCGTCGCCATCCGCGCAAGCTGGCAGGGCGCGGATCGGGAAAGTCATGCGTGGCGAGATTCACCAGACTGCCATAACCAAAGAAATAGGGGTCGGCCATGTATCAGGGCGTCCTTTGAGCAATTGATGTATGTCAAACCGTTTTTTTGAGGCACATGCAATAAGGTTCCATCTCAATTGATGGGGAGGACACTCATGCGCATCACCAAAAGGACAAATATCGCGGTCCGTCTTCTGATGTATTGCGTCGCACATCAGGATCGACTGGTTACCAAGGCCGAAATTGCAGAAGTCTGCAACATCTCGGAAAATCACTTGGCACAAGTGATTAATCAGCTTAGCCAACTCGACTATCTAAGCACTCAACGCGGGCGCAATGGTGGCATGTCGTTGGGTAAACCTGCCGATCAGATCAGGATTGGAGATGTCTTTCGTCACGTAGAAGGCAGTTTGCCGATTGCAGAATGTTTTGCGGACGCAGACAACACTTGCCCATTGACCGAAGCCTGCCGCCTGCGCGTCGCGTTGCAAGATGCGGCACAGGCCTTTTATGCTTCGCTGGACGAGATCACTCTTGATGCATTGGTGTGCGATAACGAGCCGCTGATAAAGATCCTGCAACCGGTTTCCTGCACACGCTAAGAACTAATCGCTGGCCCGCAAAATACGCGCGGGCCGGATGGAAAGGGGCCGCCATGCAAATGTCAGGCCAGCGCAAAGCGTCACGGCAATGCCTGACAGGATTATTCCAAGTGCCGATGCCCAGATAACGGTAAAGTCGGTCTCAAAGATATAAGTCGCGACCGCCCACCCGCCTAGCAGCCCCGCCACCAGGGCGACAGTTCCAGCCGCTGCGCCAAGTATTACGGATCGCAATGTAAAGCTGAGCAAGATCTGCCGTCTGTTGGCCCCCAGCGTTTTCAGGACTGCTGCCTCGTATCTTCGCGCGGCTTCACCTGCCGCCGCGGCGCCTATCAACACCAAGAATCCTGTCAGCAGAGAAACGCCGGCTCCATAAGATGTTGCGGATGCCAAACCTTCCAGCAGGATTGATACCCTGTCGATGGCATCCCGTACCTTGATCGCAGTGATATTGGGGAACTGATCGGCAAGATCGCGAAGGATGGCGGCTTCGGCCTGTTCTTCGGCATAAACGGTGGCGATAAAACTATGGGGTGCGCCGGACAACGCAGACGGATTCATCGACATTATGAATCCCATGCCTGCGGTCGAAAAATCCACCTCTCGAAACGACGTTAGCCGTGCCGTAATGTCTCTGCCTAAAATGTTAACGGTCAATTCGTCGCCAAGGTTCAGACCCATTTCCTCGGCTTCTTCTGCGGCAAAGCTGACCTGTGGTGTTCCTGCGTAATCTTCGGACCACCATTCACCGGCTGTCAGCCGCGCGTTTTTTGGTAACTGCGTAGAATAAGTAACGCCACGGTCACCTTCCAGAACCCAGTGATCCCCGGCGATCTCGCGCGCTGGATTTCCGTTGATGTGCGAAATAATACCGCGCAGCATTGGCGCACTTTCAACGCGGCTTACTGCCGGGTCGGTCTCCAGCCTCTGCGTGAAACCGGGCATCTGATCTTTTTGGATATCGACAAAAAAGTATGATGGCGCCACTTCCGGCAGGTTGCCGGAAATAGCGTTACGCAGGTTGCCGTCAATCTGGCCAACCGAGGCCAGAACAGACAACCCAAGCCCCAGCGACAGAACAACCGCCCCCGCGCCTTCGCGGGTTCCAGAGATACCTGACATTGCCCACCGCAAAGCAGGTCTGCCGCGTGCCCAAATCGCGCCAGACCGAGCAAGCCGTCTGACCGCGAATGCTGACAGGGACAACAAAACCAACGCTCCGGCCAGACCTGCGGATGCCCATAGTGTCAACTGATACGACCCGCTGAACCATGCTGCGACGGCTATCAAGACAAACAACGTCGCGAGTGAAGTCAGAATGTAACCAAGCCTTGGGAAACGGCTGGACGTAGAAAGGGCGTCGCGAAACAAGGTCGCGGCACGAACATCTTCGGTAAGCGCCAGTGGCCAAAGCGTAAAGAGAAACGCGGTAAGTAATCCGTAAACTGCCGCCTCGGCTAGTGGAGCAGGGTAAAGCGCGAACACAGCCGGAACCGGCAGCTGGTTTTCGATGATTGGTGCCAGTAAAACAGGCGCGGTTCCGCCCAAAACGACGCCAATGGTAATTCCTACAACCGACAATACTCCGACCTGAAGGAAGTATGTTTGAAAAACTGTTGCCCGATCCGCCCCTAGGGTTCGCAGCGTTGCAATAGTCTGTGTTTTCGATGCCAGATAAGCGCGAACTGCCGCAGATACGCCGATTCCACCAACCGCAAGCCCGGA
>JBPCWT010000098.1:0-9833 GCA_051009255.1 Ruegeria sp.
CCCAAGACGTTGGCGGAAGGGTGGCAATGGAAGGTGCGTAGGCGCCCGGAAAGTGTATACCGTTTGGGTTGCTTGGCAGTCCGGGTTTTACGGACGCGCAGCGACAGTTGAAGGACGGGTATCTTTACTCGGTACAGAGTGCTTCTATTATTCAGAGCACGATCATTTTTGGCGGAAAGTTGTAATGAAGCGATTTTTGAAAATTTCGGCAGTCGCGGCGATGGTCGTAGCACCTGAGGTTGGGCAAGCCATTGGAATTGGTTTTGGGGTCCGACTGGGCTATCGCACCGCCGTGGCCAAGGTAAGCGATGGGGTTTTTGAGGTTGTCAGTCTTTCAGGTTCTGCGCCGGTCGCGTATTGGTGCGGGGCGGGTGATTTTGCGATCCGGAACCTGAGAACACAGGCGACCCAGCGCATTTACATCTGGAAAGCCTATGGACCTTCTGTGTCGCAGCCGGGGAAGAAAGCGGTTCAGTTTTCACTCTCGCCGCCCGAAGGTGTAGATACGACACCCGGATACTCGGTGACGGTCAAGCGAGTGGGTGAAAACATGACGGCGGGTTCGGCGCAGGGCTACTGCTATGACAACATGATTGACGATTTCTTCTAGACGTCTGGTTAAACCCACTTTGCCATTGGTGGCAGACTCATAAGAACAGCGTCGGGATCATGGCCGGTTTCCAACCCGAACTTGGTGCCCCGGTCGTAGACAAGGTTGTATTCGGCATATAGCCCTCTGTGAACAAGTTGGGTGTTCTTGTCGTTTTCTGAGTAATCGTGAACGCGTCGCTTTTCGACCAAGGGCAGGAACGCAGGTAAAAACGCCTTGCCGATGTCCTTTGTCAGCGCAAAATCGGCATTCCAGTCACCTGAATTGTAATCATCCATGAAAATGCCGCCGACACCGCGCGCGCGCTTGCGATGGGGGATGTAAAAGTATTCGTCCGCCCATTCCTTTAACCGCGGATAGTGCCCTGATCCGTGTGGGTCTAGGTGCGCTTTTTGAACCGCGTGGAAATGCGCCGTATCTTCTTCGTATTCTATACAAGGGTTGAGGTCAGAACCGCCACCGAACCACCAGGCATGAGGTGTCCAGAACATCCGGGTGTTCATATGAACGGCTGGGACATGCGGGTTTTGCATATGAGCGACCAGACTGATGCCAGAGGCCCAAAACCTAGGGTCATCTTTCATACCTGGAATTCCCTTGCGCGCCGCCATCGCATTCTGTGCGCGTTCGCCCAAAGTACCATAGACGGTTGAAACGTTTACACCGACTTTTTCGAACACTCTGCCGCCCCGCATGACGGACATCAGGCCACCGCCCGCGTCACCACCGGCTTCAGATTGGCGTCTGGTTTCCTTGATTTCAAAACGGCCCCGTTCGGCACCCGAGAAAGGGCCGGTATCGTGGTTGCCCTCTAGGGTTTCAAATGCGGCCACGATTTCGTCTCGTAGCTGGCGGAACCAGTCGGCAGCGGTTTTCTTTTCAGTATCAAACATTGGGATCAGTGCGCAGGAGCGGCGACAGGATCCAGCAATGTCCGGCCTCCGTCGATTGTCAGTATTTGGCCGGTCATGAAGCCAGCCGCGTCCGAGGCCAGAAACTGTGCGGTTTCTGCAAGTTCTGTTGGGGCAGCGATGCGGGCAAGGGGCGTGTGGTTTTCGATGTCTTTCCGAAAATCCCTGTTTTCTTTCAGTGTGGATTGGAGCGATGCGCTCATCACCGAACCCAGCGCGATAGAGTTTACTCGTATCCGCTGGGGCGCCAATGCGACAGCCAGCGAACGGGTCATCTGATCCAGGGCCGCGGTCGACACGGAATAGGCCATCAGATCAGGGTGAGTTCGGCGTGCGGCGATCGAGGAAAGGCTAATAATAGAACCTGCGGGCGTTTCCTCATCCTCGGCTGATTGTTTTGCCATTCTTTTGGCGACCAACTGGCTTAATCTAAGCGCGGGCATGAGGTTTTGATTCAATAGGGTGCGAACCGAGTCGTCCTCCAGATCCAGTGGATCAGACGAAATCACTTGCCGGGCCCCATTTACCAAAACATCTACCTGCTCAAAGGCGTCGATGGTGGCGGAAAGCAGATTGGCAATGGTCAGTTTTTCACGCAAATCTCCGGCGAAGTACCGAATGTTACTGTCATCCGCCTGTTCGCCCAACTCTTCGGTCAGGCGTTTTTCGTCCATGTCGGCAAACATGACATTGGCCCCGGCATCCGCAAAGTGCCGCCCAATGGCAAGACCGATGCCATTGGCACCGCCGGTTACGATGGCTGTCTTGCCAGCTATGGAAAAGGACATGAGTTTCCTCCTGAGTTGCAGCGCAGGTTAGCCGGGATTATCGGCGAGGGCGAGAGGCGTGCAGAACCTTGAACCGATTGTCTCCGGCCACCTCTTGGATCTGAGAAAACCTATCGGAAAGAGTGACTTCGTAAGGCAGGTGGCGGTTGGCAACCATCCACAGGTGGCCGGAACGGGTCAAGTTGCGCGCGGCAGACGTAATAAAGCCTTTGCCAAGTTCTGGATCCGCGCTGCGCGAGGTATGAAACGGCGGGTTCATCACAATGGTATCAACGGCGTCGGGCGCTTTCCAACTCACGGCGTCAGCCCAATGAAACTGGGCTCGCTCGTCCTGAATGTTGATCCTGGCGCATTTCAACGCGGCAAAGTCAGCCTCGACAACATGCAGGCTGTGAACGGTTTCATTCTGCAGTGCTTGCGCGCTCAGATATCCCCACCCTGCGCCAAAATCTGCGACCCGCGCCCCCAGCTTTTTGGGTAAGGCGCCTGCTAACAATTCTGATGCTGGGTCAATGCCATCGGCGGAAAATACGCCCGGAGAAGTGTGAAAACCGTCCACCAACTGAGTGTCGGGCACGGCCCAATCCGAAAATGCGCCGGTGTCGGACTGAAACCAGAAAATCTTGCCATGTGCTTTGGAAATTGGCCCTACGACGGCTACCCTTTGGCGAACCTCTTTCAGCAGACTGTCCACACCATCTGTGTTGGCCCTGTCCACAGCGACGGTTCCCGAAGCTCGGTTGCATGGTTCATAGACAAAGGCTCGGGCCAATGCCTTGGCGCGGGGCAGGAACAAAACAGCGTCGACGCAGGCATCGTTCGTTTCGGGGGTCGTTTTAAAACCCCGAGATGCGAAATGATCATGAAATGGTTTGAAAGGCTGCACAATTTTGGCAGTGCGCGGCAGAAACGACAGGTCATGCGCGGGCACAGGGAGAACAACAGACAACGGTTCGGTCAGTTCAAGGCCGCTATCCAAAGCAAGGCGGAGACGAGGGGACATAGGTGTTTCCAAATCGACGTCTGGCACAGGTAACAAATCCCTGTTTCAACCTCAGTCTTCTTTTTCCATGGTGCATTGCAAAGGGTGCTGATGCCTGCGGGCAAAATCCATTACCTGACCAACTTTGGTTTCGGCAATTTCGTGGCTGAAAACGCCGACCACGGCAACTCCCTTTTTGTGCACGGTCAGCATTATTTCAAACGCTTGTGCGTGCGTCATCCCAAAGAACCGTTCCAGCACGTGAACCACAAATTCCATCGGCGTATAGTCGTCGTTCAGCAGCAGCACTTTGTACAGTGGTGGGCGCTTGGTCTTTGGACGCGTCTGCACAAGGATCGACGTGTCGTCGTCCTCGTCCGATTTGTCAGACATGATCCACTGGTTCTGCAACATTGCTTGCGATTATCCGATTCAGGCTTCGGTTTGTCTGGGGGCTTATATAACCTTTGCACATCCGGAGAAAAGAGGAAGCGGGCGCAATCGGTATGATTCAAAAGCTCACCACCATCGGATTCGATGCAGATGATACCTTGTGGCACAACGAACGGTTCTTTCAGCTGACGCAGGATCATTTTGCGAACCTGCTGGCTGACCAGGCAGACAAAGACCATTTGATGGAACGTTTGCTGGCGGCGGAAAAGCGCAACATCCGCCACTTTGGATATGGGATCAAGGGGTTCATCCTGTCGATGATCGAAACCGCAATTGAGGTTACACAGGACCGCGTTCCCTCATCGGTTATTCGACAATTGATAGAGGCCGGACAAGACATGCTTGCCCACCCGATAGAATTACTGCCGCACGCCAGAGAGGCGGTTGAAGCAGTGTCCGTTACACATCGGGTTATCTTGATTACCAAAGGAGACCTGATCGATCAGGAACGAAAACTGGCACAATCGGGATTAGGAGAATTGTTTGACGAGGTCGAAATCGTGTCCGAGAAAACGCCGGAAGTTTATCGAAACATTTTTGGGCAGCACGTACAGGACGCTGATCGCGCAATGATGGTTGGCAATTCGATGAGGTCAGATGTGGTTGCACCCATTTTGGCCGGCAGTTGGGGCGTTTATGTTCCGCATGGTTTGACCTGGGAAATTGAACACGCAGACGTCCCCCGGGACAGGCAACGCTATCGAGAATTGCAGGATTTGGGCGGTCTTACGGACCTTGTTCAAGAAATTTCCTAAGCTGTTGCAATTCGGTCTCAATCCGGAAATTTTGCTACCGAAGTCAGCCTAATTTTTGCCATTATCCCAGTTCTGGTAGGTCCGGCGCGCCTAATTTCTAGGTGTAGAGGTGCCGGGAAGCCAGAAAGTATAGGGCAAAAATAAGCTTTCGGTTTCTTTCAAAACTACGCTGTGTTAGCGTTTTACCAATAATAAATTTTAGCTGACCGGGAAAACCCGGCGGCGCGAGGCAGACAGAGGCAAAGATCGTGCAGTTTCGGCGGACAGTTCCGGCCCGAATGGGCCTGCTCATTATTGCTCTTTTATGGGTATTTATTTTCATGCCGCTTTATGTTGCGGCAGCACCTTACGCAGCGATGGTTATTGACGCGCGAACGGGCGAAGTCCTGCATTCAAGAAATGCAGACACGCGACTTCACCCAGCGTCACTGACAAAAATGATGACGCTTTACATTGCGTTCGAGGCAGTTCGAAACGGTGAAATCAGCCTGGATACCCAGGTTCGTATCACCCAAAAATCAGCCTCGGAACCACCTTCCAAACTGGGCTTGCGTTCCGGGCAAAGAATAGCGTTTCGCTATCTTATCCGGGCGGCTGCGGTGAAGTCGGCGAATGACGCGGCCACGGCAATCGGGATCGCGATAAGCGGGTCGGAAGCAGCCTTTGCCCGTCGCATGACGCGCACGGCCAAGGCAATGGGGATGACCCGGACGACCTTTAAGAATGCGCATGGCCTGACTGAAGAGGGGCACATGTCGACGGCGCGTGACATGACCACGCTGGGACGGCATCTGCTTTATGATTATCCGCAATATTACAATCTGTTTTCCCGCCAATCGACCCATGCGGGGATCAAAACAGTTCCAAACACAAACAGACGTCTGTTGGCGGCCTACCAAGGTGCCGACGGTATTAAAACCGGCTATACCCGCGCTGCCGGCTTTAACCTTGTGGCATCAGCCAAACGGCGCAACGAGCGCATTATCGCAACCGTGTTTGGCGGAAGTTCCAGCGCTTCGCGGAATGCCAAAGTGGCCGAACTGCTGGATCTTGGCTTTCGCCGGGCTCCGTCTCGGGCTCCGATCCGCAAGCCTTCTCGTCCAAGTTATGCGGGCAATACCGGGTTGGAAGGTGTGACCAAGACTATACGTCTGGTCCGCGCGCCAGAGCGCAGCTTGCGCCCGGTGCTTAGACCGGGAATCGGTGCGACAATTCAGGTTGCCGGTGCTGTTGCCGAAACGGCGGCCAAGAACGGCGTTCGCATCCAGAATGGGATCGCTGCAGCTATTGCCGCCGCGGACTTGGTTCCAACAGCCCCACCGGTGGAAACCGCAGATACACGACCGGCCTTGCGGCCTGAAAATCTGGTTTTGGCCTCGACGGAGCCGACCCAGCAGCCTGTGCTGGAGCAAGAGGTCGTGACACGTCTTTCGACATCGGGCGGTCATCTTTGGGGGGTAAATGTTGGTCGGTACACCACGCGTTATGAAGCAGAAAAAGTACTGCTGAGAACTGCATTGTCAGAAATGACAACGCTCGAAGGTACATTGCGTAAAGTAAATCAAAGCTCTCGTGGTTTTGACGCTACTTTCCAGGGAATGACGCGCGAGCAAGCAGACCTTGCCTGTCGTCGGCTTATGGCGCGTAATGTCACCTGTTTTATGATTGGGCCGTCTTAAGCTTCAAGCTTTAGCAGCAATAAGGGTCGCGAAAGATAATTCGCGGCCCTTTTTTCAATAGATCAAACGAGCAACATGCTCCTGCAGTTCAATGCTGCTTCCGGCACGCAGTAGGCATATGGCGCACCGTTTCGATCTTCGATCATGGCGATTTGCCAGTATGTCAGTGCGTTTACGATCTCGTCCGCAAGATCGGTTTTCAGGCGCACGATATCACCCTCGAACACACGCGGCAGATCTGATTGCGAAAGTGGAACTACAGCCAGTCTTTTGCGCAATTTCTTGCGCTTGCAGTAAAGCGTTTCTACGTCGGTCGGGATGGTGTGAACTGGTGTGTTGCTATTGACATTCAGGTTCATGAGGTCGCTCCGGCATCAAGTTGGACTGAACTTGATAGATGATGTGGGGAGCCATGCTTGCGGGGCTTATCGATTACCTGCCAATTCCTTTTTTGTTTCGGCCAATCCTTGAATTTGCATTCGGCTGATCAGCGGGTGAACCTGGTCACCTCGACGCCTCCATCAATCAGGGACTTGCGAACCGAACCTGCCATTTGCACTGCCGTTGGCCCATCACCGTGCAGGCAGATTGTATCGATCGAGGTTTCCAGTCGCTTGCCGCTTTCCGTTATAATCGCGCCTTCCTGAACCATGTTCAGGATGCGTGGCCCGGCAACATTGGGGTCATGAATGACTGATCCGGGTAGGCTGCGATCAACCAGTGTGCCGTCATCGTTGTAAGCCCGGTCAGCAAAAATTTCGCCGACCCATTTGCACCCAAGTTCGCGTGCGGCCTCTTCTTGTTTTGTCACGGCCAGAACCATAACGATAATATCAGGGTCCACGTCCAAGGCGCCCGTATAACAGGCTCGAGCCATTTCAACGTCGACCGAGCACATGTTCGCCAGTGCGCCGTGTAATTTCAGGTGTCTGACATGTGCCCCAAGTGCCGCGGCCATTCCTTTGGCCGCGCCCAGTTGATACCGGACAAGATTGCAAAGGCTGTCATGGGGAACCTTCATGTTGCGTCGACCAAATCCCTGAAGATCAGGAAAACCGGGATGCGCGCCGATGCCCACCTCATTTTCGGCGGCCAAGGTCATAGTTTTGGCCATTACGTTCGGGTCGCCTGCATGAAAACCGCACGCGATGTTGGCCGACGTTATGATTTTCAGCAGGCCCTCGTCGTCGCCCATTTTCCATGGGCCAAAGCTTTCGCCCATATCCGCATTCAGATCGACACGGCTCATCGCAATAACTCCTTATTCGGTGGCAGAGATCATACCGCCGATCAATTGGTAAGACAGAAGATCCGGGATGTCATGTGGGTCTCGAACCAAGGGTTCGATGCGCCGCCGCAATCCGGCAAGTTCCTTTTCGAACGCATCCTGTATGGACACGGCTTCCTCCACTGAAACGAACTGAAACCGGATCGATCCACCAGCCGGGGTTTGTGCCGCGCGGGGCAAGTCGCATGGCAGCACCGCGGCAATCCGGGGATATCCTCCGGTTGTTTGGCATTCGGGTAACAGGATGAACGGGTTTCCAACACCGGTCATCTGGATGTCGCCGGGGGTGATGACTTCGGACAGTATGTTGAGCTGACCAGACGCAGAAAACCCCGGTCCATCGCTTTCCAGTTGCATCCCCATTCTGTTCGCCCTCTGGCCGCGCCGAAACTCTGTTTTTGCGAACCGGGCAACAGTGTCTTCGTCAAACAAAGTGGTCTGGAAACTGGAAACAACGCGCAATGCGCCGCCAGCAAAACGGTCGACAGGCAGAATTTTCATCCCGACGCCACCGCTGTCCGACCCATTTTCCAATGTATCGCCACCAACCACGGCCCGGCCGATATTTGCGGTTAAATGAACCGAACGCGATCCAAGAAAGACATCCGATTGAATTCCGCCGCCAATGTGAAGGTAACCGTAAACACCCTTGGCCGCAGTTCCGATGCTCAGCCGCTGACCTTTCCCAAGAAAATGGGACGCGTTCCATACTGCGGGGCTGCCATCGATGCTTGCCTGCATTGGCGCGCCGGTCAATGCGATGCGAGTATCTGACGTTGCCTCGAACTCTCCACCCATCCCGGCCATTTCAAGGGCGGCCAATTCCGGACTTTGGCCAAGCAAGGCGGCCCCTTCGTGCAGGGCGATCAGGTCTGCCGCCCCTGAACGTGACAGTCCCTGATCCAGGTACCCTTCGCGCCCCTGATCCTGAATGGTGCAGGCTGGACCTATTCGATGCACAACCAAGCTCATGCGCCGATCTCCTCGAACGTCGCGCCGCCAGAGCCATCGTTGTCGCTGCTGCGAATGCTTTCCAGTTCGTCAGGACTAATGGGTTCAAACAGCATCTCGTCCCCAGGGTTCAGGGCAAAGCTTTGCTGTGCCTCGGGCCGGAAACACCGAAATGCCGTCTGCCCTACGTGACGCCATCCGGTCGGTGTTGGCCCGGATAAAAGCACAAACTGTGAAATAGCCAGAACCAGCGCACCTTCTGGGACCATCGGGTTCAGTTCTTGAAGGCGCGGAATATTGAACTCTGGCGCCAAGGGGCCAAGATAGGGTTGGCCCGGTGCAAAACCGATGGTCAGAACGCGTACTTGTGTCTGGCTGAGCTTGCGAATTGCCTCGGCGCTGGACATTCCGGCTGCGGCGGCAGCTTCGTCCAGTTGGGGGGCAAGGTCGGTGCCATATACCGTAGGCACGCGCCACAGTTTACGTCCCGATGGAAGTGGAGCGGTGTACCAGTCGCGGCCCGACAAAGTGTCCCGGATCAGTTGTTCGATGTCAGAGTGTTTTGTACTGCTGGTGTCAAATCGCAGATAGGTCGACGCCAGTGACGTGGATGTTTCAACAACGCCGTCCCAGTTTTGATCCTCTACAACGCTTCGAAACGCCAGTGCCGCGCGGTTCGAAGGCTCGGTCATGGTATCTGAAAAGGTGACAAGGATGCCATCCAGCCCGACATTCCGTACGATGGGAAAAGTGTCAGCGTGGGTCATAAAGCCTCCGCATCAGGGTCGGTGTCAGATACATCGGGAATTGGTAGCAGCCAAGGAAGATCAGCAGCGGATCAGTGGTCTCGGGCGGTAACGCAACAAAAAACAGTGCGAAATTCCGGTTCCCGGCAACGATTGCTGTAGGGACGGTATCGCTTCGCCCTCGCGCTCGCAAAATAGTAAATGCCAAAATCTGCATGCCGAAATTGACCCCAAACGCAGCAGCCAGCCAAAACCCAAGCTCAGCCGGGTCGCGTTCGAATGCGGGGCGGATGGCAGACATCAGGCCTATTACTACAATGGCAAGAACTATGACCGTCAGCCCATCAGTGGCGCGCCGTTCACGATCTGAAAGCGCAGGAACAACCCAATGGCGCAGCGTAAAACCAAGCGCGGCTGCCGCTAGTATGACGACCAGCAGCCGCGCGGCGGCTTGAAGAACTGCCGCCATCGCACCAAATTGCGGAAGCATCCAGAAGACGGGAATGCAGGTCAGCGGCAATATGGCAGTGCCGACGATCAAAAGCCGCAGTGCAGGCGCAGGTTCACTGTTCAGCAGAATTGAAAAGTTCGCCGACCCCGTGACAGAAGGCGCAGCAAGCATCAGCGCAACTGCCAGCGCCAGTGGCGAGAGCGGAACCTGCAGCATCCA
>JBPCWT010000099.1:0-4232 GCA_051009255.1 Ruegeria sp.
GTATCCGACTGCCATTGGACGGGCGATAGGGTTTGGACTGAGCGAGTTGAAGGGTATGCGGTCCTGTGATCGTCTGGTGCTGGATGTGTCCGGGGATGGTGTCAACAATGACGGGTTTTCACCGGAAATTGCATACAAGCATTTCCCGTCCGATGGGGTGACGGTGAACGGTCTTGTTGTGCAGGAGGGCGATGCCAGGGTTCTGCATTACTATCTGGAGAGCGTAATTCTGGGTTCAACCGCGTTTGTAGAGGTCGCCAGAGGCTTTGAAGATTATTCCAATGCCATGAAGCGCAAATTGCTGCGGGAAATCCGCAGCCCCTTGTTTGCGGCCAACTGAGCGAGACCCGCAGGCCGAAGCAGTGGTGTCAGGTTCCTGTCGGGGTTTTTGCGGTTAACTATCTGATAATAAATGGGTTTGCCATCTGTTCGCTGGATGTATTGATCCACGTGGTTTTGGTGCGTGTGTAATCAAGGATCGAATCCATTCCGGCCTCGCGCCCGTATCCCGATTGCTTGTAGCCGCCGAACGGCGCAATGGGTGAGATGGCCCGATAGGTGTTAACCCAGCAGATACCGGACCTGATCCGCGCGCTGACCCTGTGCGCGCGGGCAAGGTTGTTGGTGAAAATGCCCGATCCCAGCCCAAAGTCCGAGCTATTGGCCAGCGCGATAGCCTCTTCTTCCGTGTCAAAGGGCAAAAGGGACATGACGGGGCCGAACATTTCAACCTTGAGCGTTTCGGTTTCGGGCGAGGCGCAGGCCACGAGGGTCGGGGCCATGTAGTTGCCGGGTGTATCCAGCGGCGCGCCGCCAAATTGGATTTTCGCGCCCTGTTCCAGTGATCTGGCAAGCGTGGTTTCGATCCGCTGAACCTGCGCCGCGGTGCACAGCGGGCCAATATGCGTTGCGGGGTTCAGGGGGTCGCCCATGGTCAGGTCAGACGATTTTTGGGTTATCTTTTCAACAAGCGCGTCGAACACCGATCGCTGCACCAACCCGCGTGAACCGGCGACGCAGCTTTGACCCGATGCACCAAAGTTTCCCGCGATCAGGCCGTTTGCCGCGCCGTCCAGATCAGCATCGTCAAAGACGATAATGGGGGATTTCCCGCCCAGTTCCAGCGAGGTTACGGCAAAGTTTTCCGCCGAGTTGCGAATGACATGGCGGGCGGTTTCGGGGCCGCCGGTGAATGCGATCCTGTCCACGTCCGGGTGGCGTGTCAGCGGGATCGCGCAGTTTTCGGCATCGCCGGTGATGACGGACACGACGCCTTTGGGAAATCCGGCCTGTTCCACCAGGCTGGCGAATTCCAGCATCGGGGCGGGTGCGATTTCCGATGCTTTCAGAACAACACTGCAACCGGCGGCAAGTGCCGGGCCCAGTTTGGTCGCGATCAGGAACATCTGTGCGTTCCACGGCACGATTGCCGCGACAACGCCGATCGGTTCGCGCCGGGTGAAAACATGCATGTCGGGCTTGTCGATGGGTAGAACTGCGCCTTCGATCTTGTCCGCGAGCCCGGCGAAATAGCGATAATAGTCAGCGGCATAGCCGGATTGGGCGGCGGTTTCAGCCAGCAATTTGCCGCTGTCGGTCGTTTCAACCCGGCCCAGATCGGTGGCGTTTTGTTCAACAAGTTCGGCAAGGCGATACAGCAGTTTGCCACGCGCGGTCTGTGTCATGTCACGCCATGAGGGGTCATCCAGAACGCGGCGCGCGGCGGAAATGGCGCGGTCCACATCATCCGGGGCGGCGCAGGCGAATGTCGCCCAATCCTGACCCGTGGACGGGTTTTGGGATGTCGTGACCTGACCGGCGGATCCTTCGACCCAGTCGCCGTCAATGAAGAGTTGGTAATGGGGCAGGGCGTTCATATCGGTCCTCATGCAAAAGCGGGCATTACATCGTCGATGAACCGCGCAAGCGAGGCGCGCTTGCGCTCTGTGCTCATCCCGCTGTCGATCCAGAAAGAGTATTCGTCATACCCAAGATCCTCGTAGCGTTTGACCTGGTCAATGACCTGTTGCGCGGTGCCGATGGTCAGGTCGCGCGCCATGTTTTCGGGGGCCATCATCGTGTTGGCGGCCAGTTCGTCGTCGGTCAGTGCCTGAATTAGCCCTTGCTGCACGGGGCGTTTGTTCTGAAACCAAGCGCCAAAGTAGCTGTAGAAACGCGACAGTTCGCGGGCAGCCCGTGCCACGTCATCGCTGTCTGATCCGACATAGGTGTGGTGCAGCAGCATGATCTTTGGGCGCGGCCCGTCATAGCTGTCGCAAGCGTCGTTGAAGCGGGTCATGAGGGAATTGATTTCCTCGATCCCCTGCCACAGCGGTGTGACCTGAATGTTAAAGCCATTGTGAACGCCAAATTCGTGGCTGTTCGGATCGCGTGCGGCAATCCAGATCGGGGGTCCGCCCGGTTGCAGCGGTTTCGGTGCCGAAGTGGTGGCGGGAAAGGTGTAAAACTCGCCCTCGTGGGCGCAATCACCGGACCAGAGCTGGCGCAGAAGTGGCGCGGATTCGCGCATGCGCTGGCCTGCCTCCCACGCGTCCAGACCCGGCATCAGGCGTTCGTACTCATAGGAATAGGCCCCCCTGGCGATACCAAGTTCGATCCTGCCACCGGTCATCAGGTCGGCTGCGGCGGCCTCACCTGCCAGCTTGATCGGGTGCCAGAAAGGGGCCACCACGGTACCAGTGCCAAGGCGCAGGTTTTTCGTATGATGCGCGACATCGGTCAGGGTCAAAAACGGGTTCGGCGCGATGGTGAAATCCATCCCGTGATGTTCGCCGGTCCAGATTGCGCGCATTCCGCCATCGTCGGCCATTTGGCACAGGCCAATGAAATCCTGATACAGCTGATCATGCGGCTGATCCGGTGTGATCCGTTCCATATGCGCAAAGAGTGAAAATTCCATGAGTCATCCCTTGTCCGAATATGCGTGTGTTTCGCCCTGTTCAGCATCGCCGAGATACAGGGTAAAATCGCCTGTTGTAGCCTCGACAGCGTAGCGGCGCATCATCTGGCCGATGGCGGGCGAGGTGTAGTTCAGCCCGGCCAGCCGTGAAACTGGTACCGCCTCGAGAGCGGTGCCTTCGGCGGGGCTGGATTGCCGGATTACGGCGGACGCCAAAAGGTACGAATAATGCGTGTCTTTCGTCGGATCGTCGAACACCGAATAGACAGTACCGATTTCCGCGTCTACACCGCTTGCTGCCAAATATTCGAACAAACTTTGCACCAATGATCGGCGATCCGGTAGGTCCAGCTGCGGGGGGCTGTAACCGGCGGATGTTTTTTCCAGCAAAACGGTGTCGAGAACCTGAATAATTGCGCCACAAACGTTCTTGCGGACCGCAGGGTCGCGTGCCGATCGTTCCAGTCCCAAACTGAAATACTGACCAGCCTGATAGCCAAGTCCGGGGCGGTTTTGGTCGTTGAAGTCGACCACCTCGCCAATCAGCAGAACATGGTCGCCTGCATCGACGACGTTGTGCGTTTTGCATGAAAACGAAACAACGGCCCCGTCGATAACCGGAACGCCGTGACTGTCGGTGCTGTGTGCAACATTGGCGAACCTGTCGCCCTTGAACCCGGCAAATGTGTTGGAAACCGTTTCCTGCCCTTCGGCCAGAATACTGACGGCGAAATGGCTGCAATTGGCAAAGTCAGAGTAGGAACTGAGGTATTTGCCGGGGCAGACCAGCAGCAGCGGCGGGTCCAGCGAAACCGAGGTAAACGAATTGGCCGTAAAGCCCAGCGGAACCCCGTCCGGTGTTCGGGTGGTCACAACCGTTACGCCGGTCATGAACCGTCCGAATGCGTGGCGCAGGGCGCGTGGATCGATCTTGGTCATGCCGCGCACCCTTTTGCAAAAGTCATCAGTTCGGATGCCACGGCATCTGCATGTGTCATGGGCATCATGTGGGCGGCACCGTCCAGAACACGGGCCGATCCGTTGGGTGTCAGCGCCGCCATCTGTTGCGACATTTCGGGGGTCGAGTTCGGCTCGGCCCTGCCGGTCATGAACAGCGTCCGGCAGGTCAGGCCCGCCAGATCATTGTCGGAAGGGCCGTTTTCGGTTGCGAACACCATGTATGCGGCCTTGTAAGCCATCGGATCAACGTCCCCCAGCCATTGCTGGCACGCGACGCGTTCGGGTGGTGTGTCGGGACCGAACCAACGGTTCAATGTCTGCGTGGGATCGGCAATTGCGTTGGGATCAAGGG
>JBPCWT010000100.1:0-6239 GCA_051009255.1 Ruegeria sp.
TGGGGCAACCAGATCCGTTCCTATGTTCTTCAGCCTTATCAGATGGTCAAAGACTTGCGGACGAACCATGAAACCTCTGACACCAAGGGTGTACTGGATGGTGATCTGGATGAGTTCATGGCGGCGACGCTGGCACTGAACGTTGCGGGTAAAAGCCGGTCCGAAGCTCAGGGCGAAGAGTAAGGCCAGTCGGGGCGTCGGGCGAAACCTGCAATGAATGTAATCAAGGGGCACTGGCAGCTTTTGCTGATAACGGGTCTTGTGTTCGTGTTTTGGAGCACGCCCGTTGTGTTACCATTGAAAATTCTTGTCGTCTTCCTGCACGAACTTTCGCACGCGGTTGCCGCCATTCTGACCGGTGGATCAGTTGAAGAATTGACCTTGTCCCCCCAACAAGGCGGACGAGTGATGGCACGGGGTGGCAACCGGTTTGTAACGCTGTCCGCCGGGTATCTGGGTTCCTTGCTGATCGGAATGACCTTGCTGATCATCGCGCTGCGAACGCATTGGGACAGGTTTGTCCTTGGCACGTTTGGGGGCGTCATGCTTTTGATGACTGTGCTTTACATCCGCGATCCGTTTCCAATGTTTTTCTGTGCCGGTGTTAGTTTGGCGATGCTGGCAGTGGCCTGGTACATGGACAGGCGGGTTTGCGACATGGTTCTGCGCATCATTGGCCTGACCAGCATGATCTATGTCCCATACGACATTTTCGACGATACGATCCGTCGCCCCGGGGTGCGATCTGATGCTTATATGCTGGCCGAATACGTTGGCGGGACGACAATGATGTGGGGCGGTTTGTGGCTGTGCCTGAGTGTGTTGGCGATCTTCTGGTGTGTGAACAACTGGTTTGGCGCAAACAGTAATCTGCGTTTCAGCGTCAAAATACGCTAATGCGGCAACCAGATTGCATTAGGGTGTCCGACCAGTGCACCGGGCCGGCAAAATATACATCAAAACAGTGGGTTTAAATAAGATTTCCTCATGTCTAGGCTGTGACCCAGCAGATTGAGGATGTCTGACGATGGACCTTGCCAGATCATCAGCCGCAGACCTGTTAACCGCTTTGGCGGAAAAGCGGCTGTCGGTGACTGAACTGATGCGGGCCACGCTGGACCGCATTGCCACGGTCAACGATCAGGTCAATGCCATTGTCGCGCTGCGGGACGAAGACGATCTGATGGCCGAGGCCGCAGCAGTTGATAACGGCCCCAATCTGGGCCCGCTGCACGGTTTGCCGATTGCGGTTAAGGATCTGGTGAATGTTGCCGGGATGCCAACGACGCAGGGGTCGCCCATTTTCCGCGAGAATGTTTCAAAATCTGATGACCTGATGGCGGCGCGGCTGCGGGGTGCCGGGGCAATTCTGATTGGCAAGACAAACACGCCAGAGTTTGGATTGGGATCGCATACCTTCAACCCGGTCTATGGCACCACCCGAAACCCGTATGATTTTGACCTGTCTTGCGGTGGCTCGTCCGGTGGGGCAGCAGTTGCACTGGCAACCGGTATGGTCGCGCTGGCAGACGGGTCTGACATGATGGGTAGCCTGCGCAACCCCGCTGCGTGGAACAATGTTTATGGACTGCGGCCCACATGGGGCCGCGTTCCGGCTGAACCTTCGGGTGATACCTTTCTGCATCAGCTTTCAACACTTGGCCCAATGGCACGCAGTCCCGAAGATATTGGGCTGTTGCTGGACGTGATCTCTGGCCCGGACCTGCGGCAACCGCACCCGTACGCCAGCACGAAGGTTTCACCATTGCCGACCAGTGATCTGAGCAAACTGCGGATCGGATGGCTGGGCGACTGGGACGGCGCGTTTGCGATGGAGCAGGGTGTGCTTGGGGTTTGTCAGGACGCGCTGGAGGTGTTTACCGCGCTTGGCTGCAAGGTGGAGCTTGTCACGCCGCCGTTCGATGCCGAGCAAATCTTTGACAGCTGGATCACCTTGCGTTCATGGAGTGTTGCGGCGCGGCTGTCACCAATGCTGGAAAACAGGGATCATTTCAAAGACACAGCCCAATGGGAACTGGATCGTGGCCTGTCGATGAGCGCGATGGAAGTGCATCGTGCCAGCCTGATCCGGTCGGATTGGTTTCGACGCGCGGCAGCGCTGTTCGAGGAGTATGACGCCTTGATCTTGCCTTCGGTGCAGGTTTGGCCCTTTGACGTCAATGTGCCATATCCAACTGAAATTGCTGGCAGAACGATGGATACTTATCATCGCTGGATGCAGGTGGTGACCCCTGTCAGCCTGTTGGGGTTGCCAAGTTTGGGGGTGCCGGTCGGGTTTGGCGAGACCGGGTTGCCGATGGGAATGCAAATCTTTGGTCCGCGCAATTCGGACGCGCGGCTTTTGTCCTTGGGGATGGCGTATCATACAGCAACAGAATGGCCGCAAAAACGACCGGCCATGTAAGAACAAGTGTAAGGGGAGGATGGAATGACAATGGAAAAACCGTTCGGCGTTCCGCAAATGCAACCTGTTGACGCAGCCATGCTGCGCAAGGCGCTGAGCAACGGGTGGGCAGATTTTCGACGCGCGCCTATGTTTGGCCTAATGTTCGCGGGTTTCTATGTTCTGGCCGGTTGGTTGATGGCGTGGATTACGTTGCAAACCGGCACAACCTACTGGCTGGTTCTGGCGGCAATCGGTTTTCCCCTGATCGGTCCATTCGCGGCTGTTGGTCTGTACGAGGTTTCCCACCGGTTGGGGCAGGGAGAGCCGCTGGATTCCAAAGCGATTTTTGGCGTCGTGATTCAGCAAAGCCGCCGGCAGCTTCCGTCTATATGTGCGATCATCGTGGTGATGTTTTTGTTCTGGTTTTTTCTGGGCCACATGATCTTTGCCTTGTTCATGGGGCTGTCCACGATGACCAATGTGTCGTCGTCGGCCCAAGTGTATCTGAGCCTGAACGGGCTGACCATGTTGACCATTGGCAGCGCAGTTGGAGCGGTGTTTGCGACGCTGCTTTACATGATTACTGTTTTGTCGATTCCGATGCTGTTGGATCGTGAACTGGATTTCGTCACCGCAATGATTTCCAGCTATTCTTATGTCAGCGCAAATGCCCGCGTGATGTTGGGCTGGGGCGCATTGATCGCCGTCTTAACCTTTGCCGCAATGATCCCGTGGTTCCTTGGCTTGTTGGTGGTGTTGCCCCTGTTGGGACATGCCAGTTGGCACCTGTATCGGCAGATCACCGAGGTTGAGGGCGTTTCACAGGAAAGTTCCGGCGAAACAACTTGATGCCGGCGCTGCGTCGGAAACTAATCTCGGACCGCTTTTCTACGGAAAAATCAGCAAAAGGTGGGGCGTTGTCAGCCGGTCGGAACTTCGCGCCCCATAAGGATTAAGCGGTCGCGGATTTGGTTTGCCTTTGGGCTCCCGGTTTCCAAAGCAAAAACATAGGCATGCGTCAGGTAGAACCCTTTGGCATCGTCGGCAGAGGCCGCATCGGCGGCCTCTTGATACAGGTCGATCAGCGCGGTGGTGTCGCCATTGGCATGGGCCTGCAACAACCGATTTTCAAGGTCGCTCATTCCGCCGCAAGCTGCGTCCGATGGGCCTGCAAGCGACTGGCCACCCAATCGTGGAACAGGTGTGTCGGGCCATCCATGGCAGGAGAAAAGCGACCTCCATCAAATCCGGGCGCGGCGCGTCCGCGTTGCATACCCTCGACAACAAAAACGTCTTCTTCGAAGACCAGTTTCCATTGTTCGGTGTTTTTGGCCTTGAGCGCCTCGTCTGCTTCGGGGACCGAGTAGAACAGATGGATGTGTTCGGATGTGCGATCCTGTGCTTGCGGGACAAGGATGATTGCAAAGGCATGGTCGCGGTGGACACCCAGCAGAACGTTCGGGAAAACCGCAATGTATTCAGCGGCTGTGTTCCATTTTTCGCCTAGGTCTTCGAAGTCTGGGAAAACGTTTCCATCTTCACCATTCATCTGGCGATAAACTATCGTTCCCTGACCCGAGAACAGTCCGGGTTCTTCGATGTGATAGTGGTCTTCCAGCCGGGAGTAGCTGTTCAACCCGGGATGAACCCAAGGCAAATGATAGCTTTCGCAATAGTTTTCTACCGCCAGCTTCCAGTTGCAGTTGACCTCCAACTGAAAGGCGCTGTCGGAACCGCCGTGGTACAATGGTTTGTCAAACTCTGCCCATCGATCGATCAATTTGGCATTTGCATCCTCGAACGCGGGCGCGTTGCCTGAAATGTTCACCCAGACGACTTCGCGCCAGATGTGGCTGCGGACTTCGATCAGGCCAAGTTCGGATTTCTGTACGTTTTCATGCGCGTTCTGGCCCGGACCGCCGACATGGGGTGTTGCCACCAGTTTGCCTTCGGTCGAGTAGCACCAGCTATGATAGGGGCAGCGAATGGCGCCTTCGATATTGCGGGGTTCTTCGACCAGAACCATACCCCGGTGGCGGCAGATGTTTTGAAACACACGGACCTGACCGGATCTGTCGCGCAGCAGCAGCAGCGGAATGCCCAGAAATTCCATCGGCACCGCGTCGCCGGGCTCTGGTACATCCGCGGTTACGGCAAGACCGGCCCATCCATCCTTTAGCAGCGCCTGGGTTTCTTCGGCGTGGGTGGCCGGGTCAGTGTAATGGGCATTCGGCAAGCCCCGAGCCCGTTCAATAGGTTGACGGACATCGGCAAGGTTGGTCGGACTGATGGCCATAAGCTTCTCCTTGGTTTGGAGCAAGCTATGCACAGTGTTCGAAGCCGCGCTTAGATTTGAGCGACTCCGACTTTTCCAACAGCGACATTCGGTGTTTTGGTGAAAACGTCAGCCAGCGGACACTGGAAATCAAATCTTTGGCTTGTGATCGCAAACGTCGACGTCGGGACCACGAGTCTCCAAGCGGTCCCCTACTATTTGTTGCGGTAATCGGGGGTCAATCCCCGCGCAGAAGGGCAGCAACACCTGTACGCGCGATTTCTGCAAGTCCCAAGGGGCGCATCAGGTCGGCAAAGGCGTCGATCTTTTCGGGGGTGCCGGTGATCTCGAATATGAAAGAGTTCAGCGTGCTGTCCACCACGTTGGCGCGAAAGATGTCGGCAAGTCGCAGCGCCTCGACACGTTTGTCACCTTCGCCCACGACCTTGATGATCGCCAGTTCACGTTCGACCGCCGGCCCCTCGACCGTTAGGTCATGCACATCATGCACCACGACGATGCGGCCAAGTTGTGCCTTGATCTGCTCGATCACCTGTGGCGTACCCGTGGTTACGATGGTAACGCGGCTAAGGTGGCCTGTGTGGTCCACCTCGGCCACTGTCAGGCTTTCGATGTTGTAGCCACGTCCAGAAAACAATCCGATTACCCGGGCCAGAACGCCGGGTTCGTTTTCGACCAGAACCGCAATCGTGTGCCGTTCCTGAACGTCCGAAAAGGTGGGACGTAGGTTATAGGCAGAATGGCGGGTGGAGCCTTTTTTGATATGTAGGGCAGACATTTATATCCCTTTCGTCATCTCTGTACGTCCGGCGCAGTGGGGCACCGGACCTAAATCCGTCAATTCCTGTCAGACCAGCACCGCGCCGCCGGACTGAATAACGCCCTGCGTGTCAGCCTCGCCCAGCAACATCTCGTTATGGGCCTTGCCTGACGGAATCATGGGGAAGCAGTTCTCGTGCTTCTCGACCAGACAGTCAAAGAGTACGGGACCGTCGTAATTGATCATTTCCATAATCGCGTCATCCAGATCCGCCGGATCGCTGATACAGATGCCCTTGGCGCCAAATGCTTCGGCAAGTTTGACGAAATCTGGCAGCGCCTCGGACCAGCTGTGCGAGTAGCGTTCGCCGTGCAGCAGTTCCTGCCACTGACGCACCATGCCAAGACGTTCATTATTCAGGATGAATTGCTTGACCGGCAGGCGGTATTGCGCTGCGGTGCCCATTTCCTGCATGTTCATCAACCAGGATGCCTCGCCTGCGACGTTGATAACCAGCGCATCGGGATGGGCAATCTGCACGCCGATAGAGGCCGGAAAGCCATAGCCCATGGTGCCCAATCCGCCCGAAGTCATCCAGCGGTTGGGATCTTCGAAACCAAGGAACTGTGCGGCCCACATCTGGTGCTGACCAACCTCCGTCGAAACAAAGCGATCATGGCCCTTGGTCAGAGCTTCGAGGCGTTCAAGCGCATATTGCGGCTTGATGGTCTTTTCCGAATTTGTGTAACGCAGGCACTCGACCTTGCGCCAGCCAT
>JBPCWT010000101.1:0-8443 GCA_051009255.1 Ruegeria sp.
AAGCAACTTCACGGCCCGATTCACGTATCACATGATGCCATGACGGATATTGACCGTGATAGGGCATGGCATTGTCCCAACATCGGATTTTGTGAACATACCGCCCTGTGGCAAGCGCGGCGCGGGCCGGAACACAGATGGGGCTATTGCAATAAGCCGCACCAAATCGAGTTCCCCGATCGGCAAGCGCATCGATTTGAGGCGTTTTGACAAAAGGGTGTCCGTAACAACCGGCCATGTTGCGATTATGTTCATCGGACAGGATAAGAACCGTGTTTTGTGCTTTTGTCATATTCCCTGGTCTGCAATTGAGGAAATGGATCCGATGGTGATCATTGGTCCTTGGCATCGCCTTTGCCTGGCCTGCCCGAATCTGCTGCAAGTTCGATAATGCTGGTAAATTGGCGGTCGCCCAATCCGGCCGCAATCGCATCGTCAAACTGATGGCCGGTTTCTTCGAGCAACGGCACCTTGACGCCGTCTGATTGCGCCAAATCGAGGGCTGCCCTCATATCCTTGGCCGCGATGCGCAACCTTCCCTCGCCCGAGTCCTTGCGGGCTGCCATGTCCTCGGCAAATCGGTCAAACACCGTGGAAAGACCGATCCCGCCACATTCGCGAACGACATCAATGAAAATGCCAGTATCAATTCCGCTTGCTTCGCACAGGCGCAGAACCTCGGCGCCGATATTGAGGTTGGCAGTGCCAAGGGCATTCTGCAGCAACTTGATTGAGCTTGCGGCTCCTGCTGGCCCGGCATACCGCATGCGATAACCCAACCCCTCGATCAGCGATCGAAATTCTGTTGCAGCTTGCTCGTCACCGGAAAACAGGAAATAGAGTTCACCGCGCTGCGCCATTTTTGGCGTCCCAAAGACCGGGCTGTCGCAGTAAAGTGCACCGTGTTGCGCACATATTTCCACCATGCGGCCGACAAACTGCGGAGGTTGCGCACCAAGATCAATCAGTTGCCGACCTTTGCACGCAGTTTCCAGAAGGTCGGCAATCACCGTTTCGGTCACCTGCGGGGTCGGCAGACATAAAAACACAGTCTTCGCTTGTGCAACCTGTGCCGCATCAGCCATCAGGTTCGACGATGACCGGTCGCGTTTTTCTGCGTCCAGCATCGCGTCAATTCGCTCCTGCGCGCGATCCGCGACAGCCAATCTGAATTGCGTAGCCATCCTTGCGGCAATCGGGCCGCCCATGGCGCCCAGTCCGATGAAGCCGTGCGCAGGTTGCACCATCATCCCATCCCTTGGCTATTCGTGTTGTTTACGACAATTTGTAGAACCGTTCCGCATTGTCGTGGAACATTGCCCTGGCGTCCTCATCGGAAAAACCCGAAACGATTTCCCTGTAGGCGTCAAACAGCTTGTCGAAACTGCCATGCAGGCCATCAATCGGAAAGTTGCTGCCGAACATTGACCGCTCCACCCCGAATATCTCTATGGATTCAAGAACGATCGGCCGCAGTGTTTCGACACCGTAATTCCAGTCAGTCATCGGGATGCCGGTGATCTTGAGCGCAATGTTGGGACAATCGGCCATTCGTTTCATGCCATCTCTCCAGGCCTTCATTCCGGGCTCCGATCGATCCAGCGGCAGGCCTGCATGGGTCAGCAACAGCTGAATTTCCGGAAACGTCTTGGCCACCTCACTGGCTTCCCGCATCAGCTGAACCGGCGCTTGCAGGTCGTAGCTAAGGCCAAACTCGCCCAACAGGGCAAAACCCGAACGCCAGCCACTTTCGCTCATCTGGCTTTGCACGTCGCCCTTGGCATCGCGCAACTGGGCCGGTGACATGGTCGGCATCCGGATGCCTCGCATGTTGGCGTATGCACAGTGACCCTCCAGAACCTGGCCGACATTGGCGTTGCCGAAGTCGGCATAGGCAACGATGCCGTGCGGAAACCCGTGCCGGTCTGCAAGATTTTGCAGCCAGCGTGTTTCGGCCACCGGATCATCCCTGTTGAAATTGGCCTCCACGTGGACGGATTTGACGATGTTCTGGTTCGCCGCGTCGGCAAGATACTGATCGAGCAGATAGGGTCGCGGCAGATCGCCGGACGAGCCGAAATGAGCATCAAAACTAGGGCCGTCCAGCCACGGGTAACTGTTTTCGGACGTATCCCACAAATGGTGGTGCGCATCGATGGTCGCTATTGGCGTCATGAACTGTATCCTCTTGACCTGCACCTATCCGTAATGGATTTTTTCAACCTTGCCCGACTTTGCCGATTTGTAAGCAGCGACAATCATCTCAACGGCCCTGCGTCCGTCGATGACGGTGATCGGCGGCTCCTTTCCTTCCGCTATTGTATCGATGAATGTCTGCGCGACGTTGCGGTGAAAAACCTCGGTATCAATCTTGAATTGCGGCACGATGTCGGAAACCGTCCACGCCCTGTCCTTGGGTCCCAGCGGATCCGAACCATCGTCCTTCTGCTCCGGGTGTATGTAATATTTGAGATATCCCTCTTCAGTGACATCTCGAGAGCCCAGGTCCACACCTGAAAGGACAATCGAACCGTTGGTTCCGAATATCTCGACCGAGTTTTGCGCAGCCATGAAGTGCCAGCATGACGAAACCTCGGCCAACAGGCCATTGGCATAGCGATAGATCGCAATCGCTGTATCCTCCACCGGTATCGGCAATGCGACATCAGCAGTAAAACAGGTAACCTCGTCCGGATCGCCAAAAAGCCATCGTACGAAGTCGGCTCCGTGCAGACCCTCGTCAAGCAGGCAACCGCCGCCACCCAGTTCTGGATCGACAAACCAAGTCTTGTCGAATTCGGGATTCAACATGCCAACCGGGTGCCCGTGCCGCACGCGAACCATGGTGATATGGCCCAATCCGCCACTGTCGATTATGCGCCGGATCTCATGATTGACCGGATCGAACCGTTTGGGAAAACCCTGCATGAAAAAGGCTCCGGTGCGTTCGATAACATCCTGAATTGCATCGCAATGCTCGATGGACGTGGCCATCGGTTTTTCACAAAGGATCTTTTTCCCCTTCGTGGCAGCCTCCTCGATCAGCTCGAGGTGCTGGCTCGTTACTGAACAGATGGCCACCGCATCGACGGCATCGATCAAGGCATTGCGATCCTCCCAGGCTTCATAGCCGAACTGCTCAGCCTTGGCGTGGGCAAGGCCCGGCGTCTGCGACCAGGCACCTGCAAATTCACAATGCGCGGAGTTGCGGAATGCAACCTGCCAAAAATCGGCATGCGGCTGCTCAAGGCCCAGCAGGGCGATTTTGAACTTTGACATCAGGTTCCTCAAATATTCGGCTGTAAAAAGGCCAGCCTGCCGGACCGCTTGAAAGGCGGTTCCGAATGCGTGTTTTTTGTACGGTACGGGCGCAGTTCGCGAGAATGCGCCCGTACCAATTTTGGCATGAACTCAGGGTTTCCAGGCAGAATCGGTTTTTGCCAGATTCGGATCCACGGATTTCAGTGCATCGGTATAGACGAATTCCGACGCGTCCATCTTGGATTTGATCCGGCCAACTGCGAGCAGATAATCGGCAACCGCGTTCACATCGGCCATGAATGTGTCGTCGATCGTCAGATCGTAGACATAGTTTTCATAAAGGTCGTTGCTCATTTTGGCGGGCTGATTCTGAAACTCGGCAAAGGCCGCGACAACCTCATCCTTGTTCGCTGGGTCTGCCGCATAGGCGTGGGCCTTGGCCATGACATCCAGGTAGGCGGCAATCGTGTTGGGATTGTCACGCACGAAATCCTGGGATGCGACCATCACGCTGCGCAGATTGGCAACCTGCACTTTCTCCCCCTTGTTGTGGTCAAAATGCGATTCCAGGCCGGTGTGAACAACCTTGCTATCGATCTCTTCAAGGGCACGGTAAGGCCATGGTTCCCAGATCAGCAATCCCTGGATTTCATTGGCGGCCATGCTGGCCAGCGCTTCGGGGGGAGCGAGGTTGACGGCTTGAATCTTGTCCTTGTCGAGGTCGTAAGCCTCGATGATGTTGTTGAGCATCATTCCCGACGAGGAGCCGACCAGGAGACCGATCTTGATATTGTAAAGGTCTTCCGGCTTGTTCACGTTGGCGTCATTCCTGACCACCAGCTTTTCGAGCCCGGTCAGGGTCGAGCCGTTTGCCACGAGCACAACAGGAATGGCGTTGTGGGCCATCGATGTCGGTGGAATATTGCTGGGCTGCCAGATCTGGATTTCACCCGCCAACAGGGCCTCGCCCGCCAGCGCCCCGGCGGTAAATGTTTTCGGTTCGACGCTTTCAAATCCAGCTTCTTCAAACCAGCCCTTTTTCATCGCGATCACATGCGGTGCGAAGGGCAAATCGATGCCGAAACTGATTTTCAGGTTTTTGACTTCCGGATCAGCGGCATCCGCGTGATTTACGCCTGCCACAACCATCGTCACTGCCACAGCCGCAGCAGCAATAGATTTAAGCATCGAGGCGCCAGTTTTTTGAATTATGGTCATTGCGTATTCCTCCCTGTGGGTAACTGTTTTCACTATCGTTTCCGCCCATTTCGGTGCGTGACCGATTGCAGCTAGATGGGATCCAAGGCCTCCTTTCGCAGCGACGTTCCCGACGCGGCCGACATGACCGAGACGCTTGCCGCATATGCTTCTTTGCAGATTTCTAGGTTGATCTGAGCAGATCTTGACCTGAAAGCCGCGTTCATGACTTCGACCGTAAAGGGACCGTTGTAACCAAGCCGCAGGATAGCCGCGCAAAAACCCTGCGTGTCGAAACTGCCGTTTCCAGGCAATACGCGGTGTCGATTGCCTGCCAGTTTTTCGATCGGCATGGACATTGCGTCATTGATCTGCACTGCAACGATTTCACTTGCGGCCAACGGAAGCAGAGCAGACAGTTCCTGCCGCGCCCTGAAAAAATGGAATGTATCGAGCACAATTCCTGCGGCCCGGCCGAGCCCGGACATTTCGATCACCTTGCGTGCCGCGTCGACCGTATTGACCGGCGGCTGGTGCCCCATCGGCTCAAGACCGATTCTGATGCCCTGCGCACGCGCGATCAGACCGATTTCGCGCAAGTTCATCGCCATGTTTTTGAGCGTGCTGCCCTGCGCAAGCGTTGGCAGCAGCACATAGCGAGCGTGCAGGCGTGCGCACAGACGGATTGTCTCGCGCAGCGATCCCAGCAATCCCGCGTCCAGTTTGCAGGCCCAGCGCTGCATCACGTCAGTGCCGGGAAGAATGCCGTCTATCGAAAGCCCGTTGGACCGCGCAAGTTCACTGGCCTCGTTTGCATCGACAGCAGGCCGTTCAGGGTCCCAGCCGAAACGTCTCTGACCCGCCCTGCGGTCTTCAGTGGACAGGATTTGTGGTGCGACGTCATGAACCCACATCTCCATGGCACAAAACCCCGCCTGACCGGCCAGCTTGAACTTGTCGGCCAGGGAAGCGTTCTGGATGGTGACGCTATTGAGATGGAACGGTGGCAGGGTCATCGTCACCGCCTATCTCAATTCGATTCGGAAGCGGTAAAGATCCCCGCGCATATAGGCGCGGCGAAACTCACCGTAGCGGCCATCGAACAAATAACTCGACCTTTCAACGAGAAAAACCGGATCATCGGTGCTGATGTTGAGCAGATCAGCCACATATTCATCCGGCTTGGCCGGCTCGACAAATTCTTCTGCGCGCAGAAACGAGACCTGATATTCGTGCTGCAAAACGTGATGCAGATGTTGGGATCCAAGTTCGCGGTTCTCAAGATCCGGGCACAGATCCGCGGGCAGGAAACTCGCCTGAAAGCTCAGCGGCACGTCCCGGACATAACGCAACCGGTCAAGCTCATAGACCTGCTCACCTTCCTTCAAGCCCATAATTGTGCGGATTTCTTCACTTGGATGCGTTTTTTCACAACGCAGCACCTTGGCACCGGCGTCGTGAGGCCGGTCGATACTTTGCTGGTAGGATGCCAGGACGCTTCCTTCCAGCTTTGGTGCACTGACATAGGTCGCCCTGCCCCTTTCCCGACGCAGGATCCCCTGGTCGACCAGGTCGCGAACCGCATGCTGGATGGTCCCTCGGCTGACGTTGTAGTGCTTGCACAGCTCCATTTCCGATGGAATGCAATCGCCCGGTTTCCAGCTGCCGGAGCGGATACGCAAATACAGATCCTGGTACACCTGGTGATAGCGTGGCGCGAAGTTGAATTCGCCCAGCCCGTCCTCATTGCTCATAGCAAGTACCTGATCCATCATGTGTCCAGTTGATCAAATGTCTTGACATTTAGTCAACTGGTTATTTAGCGTCGATGCAAATTCGCTGTCAAGAAACCCGGTTGACCCAACACAATTGCAAAGACGTGCGCCGCGGCGTCGCAAGGGAGAGCAGATTGAGCCAGGAAGCAATACGCATCGGTTTTATTGGTGCCGGCCTGATGGGTCATGGCGCTGCAAAAAACATAATGGAGAGAGGCAACTATCCCCTCACAACCATGGCGCACCGTAACCGGGCACCCATCGAGGATCTGCTCAGCCGCGGCGCCAGCGAAGCAAAATCACCCGCCGAAATTGCGGCCAAAAGCGATGTGGTTTTTCTGTGCCTGCCGGGGAGCGAAGAGGTCAAGGAAACGATTTATGGGACCGATGGCCTGCTAGACGCGCTGCGCGCCGGTATGGTTGTTGTCGACCTGACGACGACGTTTCCCAGTGTCTCAATCGAGATCGGGAAGGATCTGGAAGAGCGCGATGTCGCCTTTCTGGATGCGCCGCTTGGGCGGTCACCCAAAGAGGCCGAAGCCGGAAAACTGGGATGTTTCGTGGGCGGCCCTGACCAGGTGATCGATCGGGTTGAACCGATCTTGAACTGTTTTGCTGAAAACGTTGTCCGCACGGGAGCCCTTGGCTCTGGCGGAACATGCAAGATCCTCAACAACTTCATCACATTGGGCAATTGTGCGGTGATCGCCGAGGCGGTTGCCACGGGTGTCAGACTGGGTATCGACCAGAAGATATTTCATCAGGTCGTGTCGGCCTCCGGTGCCAACAGCCGCATGTTCCAGCAGGTCATGCCCTGGGTGATGGAAGGCGATTCCAGCTTCCTCCAGGGCCACCTTCGCACGGCCATGAAGGACGTCACCTTCTACGACGCACTGTCAAAGGAAGCCAATGCGACTTCATTTCTCGGGTCGACAATTTTTGAAATTTATCGTTACGCCAACAACAAGGGATACGGCGGTTCTTTCGTCCCGCTGCTCTGCGGCATCATGGCCGAAATCAACGGTGACGTCATTCACCCGCTCAATGCAGATCAACAATAAGGTCGCAAAGACGCAAAGGCGCATCCCGATAGCCGGCGCAAAAACAAGATTGCCCCACACGGGGTAACGGAGATGGTATGGCCCGAACAAGACCAGCAAACACGGTGGTTTTCCTGACTGACAATCACGCGCGATCGGCGCTTGGTTGTTTTGGCGACATGGCAATATCCACGCCTGCGATCGACTCGATTTCACGCCACGGTGTTCGCTTTACCAATGCCTATTGCGCAAGTCCGCTTTGCTGTCCGGCACGCGCCGCGCTTGCGACCGGGTCCTACCCGCATCAAACCGGCTTTTTTGACAATGTCCTGGTCTATGACGGCTCTGTCCCAAGCTGGATGCACCGTGCCCGCGATGCCGGAAGAAAAGTCGTCTCGGTCGGCAAGCTTCATTTTCGCAGCGACGAGGATGACAACGGCTTCAGCGAAGAGATCATTCCGATGCATATCCTCAACAAGCGAGGCGGCACCGCGATGCTGCTGCGCGCGGCGGGCGGTGAATTGCAGGCGACAGGGCAGTGGGAACTCTATACCGAGCAATCCGGTGTCGGGACGACGGTCTACCAGCAATATGACCGCGATATCACCCAACGGGTGATTGCGTGGCTGCGCCAGGAGGCCCAAAACGAGACCGGCGAGCCATGGATACTGTTCGTCTCGTTTGCCAGCCCGCATCCACCCTTCAAGGTCCCGCAAAACCTCGACGAGATGTATGACCTTGAAGACATGCCCCTGCCGGCGGCCTTTGATCCATCTCAGAGAAGCGAGCACCCGGCAGCCGTGCATCTTCGCAAGATCATGGGGACAGGCGCGATAGAAGATCCTGATCTATTGCGCAGGGTTGCAAAGGGCTACTACGGATTGATTACGCATATAGACCGCCAGATTGGCGAGATCCTTGGTGAAATCGAGGCCCTGGATCTCGGTGACACGCGGATGATCTACACGTCCGATCACGGCGAAATGCTCGGTGCCCAGGGCATTTTCGGAAAATCCTGTGTCTATGAGGGGGCGATCAGGGTCCCCTTGATCATAAGCGGCGCCGACATGCCGGAAAACCAGGTTATCGACACTCCCGTTTCCCACATCGATCTGTTTCAAACCATATTGGAATCGGCAGGTGTGGCAGCACACCCCGATGATGCAGGCA
>JBPCWT010000102.1:0-2593 GCA_051009255.1 Ruegeria sp.
ACGGTGTCCGCAACGAAGACAGCGACGAGGCCCGCTATTCGGAAATGCCCGCGTTCGGGCGTGACGAATTGTTGACCGAAGAAGAGGTCGACCAGGTCGTAAACTATGTCATGTCGCTGTCGGGTGACCCCAAAGACGCATCCGTGGTCGAGGCTGGATCGGTTATCTACGCCGACAACTGCGCAGCCTGCCACGGTGAAGATGCCGCCGGCGATTCGACTCAGGGGGCTCCCAACCTTTCGGATGCGATCTGGCTGTATGGCGGCGACTACGACACGCTGATCGAAACCGTGCATAACAGCCGGTTTGGCGTGATGCCTGCCTGGAATACCCGATTGACCGAAGCTCAGGTTCGGGCGGTTACGGCGTATGTCCACCAGCTTGGCGGCGGAGAGTAATATCTGAAGAATACCTTCGGGCGGCGTGCCGCCCGAAGGGTGCGGCACCGGCTGTTTGATCTGTTCGCGCGTTTCCAGAACAGCCGGTGCCAATTTTCCCAAGAATAGGGCCAAGGCCCCTATCGGTCCAGAACTTGGTTCTGAACGTCAGTTCAAAGATCGTTCAGGTCGATCTCGGTACGCGTTTCCTTCCACCAGTGCCCGTCAGGCAGCCAGCTCCGCTTGGGTTCATTTTGTTTTGGCGCATCGCGAACGCGGGGCGCGTTGATACGGGTCGCGGTCATGAACGATTTGGCAAAGACGGTCAGCATCGTCATTCTCCTGTGCGTGTTTCACTGTGGTAAACATTGACCTTTGGCGCGATGGATGCGACTCAATTAGTATTCCGTTATGTAAGCATGGGTTACATATGAATTGGCTAAACCTTCCTCCGCTCGCCTCTCTCAGGGCATTTGCTGCATTTGCGGAAAAAAGAAATGTTGTCGAAGCAGGTGCCGCCTTGAATGTTAGCCACGCTGCCATCAGCCAGCAGTTGCGAGCACTTGAAAAGCATTTGGGCGTGGCGCTGGTGGATCGCACCGGCAAAACCCTGACTCTGACGGCAGACGGCGAACATCTATCCCGCGCTTTGCACCTTGGGTTCGGCGCCATCGGGGCAGCTGTCGAGGACCTGGCGCGATCCGGCGCAGATCGTCCCGTACACGTTTCGCTGACTTCTTCTTTTGCCGCGTCATGGCTGATGCCGCGCTTGCCTTCGTTTCGCTCGGCCCACCCCGAGGTCAATCTGGTACTTGATCCGACCCCCGATTTGGTCGAACTGCAACCCGGCGGGGTGGACGTGGCAATTCGGTACGGTTCGGGTGACTGGGCCGGTGTTAAATCCGAAATGCTGCTGCAAACCCCGATGGTCATCGTTGCTGCCCCGGATCTGCTGGATGGCAACACAGCGCCCACGCCATCCGAACTGGCACAGCTGCCCTGGCTTGAAGAGGTCGGCACCACCGAAGCCACACGCTGGCTGGCTCGGCACGGTGCGGGGCCGCAAAGGGGCGCAGGCAGCACGAAGCTTCCGGGCACACTGGTTTTGGATGCATTGCGGGCGGGGCAGGGTGCCACCGTCACCGTGCGGCATTTCGTCGAGCATGACATTCAGGCAGGGCGCATTGTCGAACTATATGCAGAACCGGATCAGAGCGGATATCATGTTGTAACTTCCATGCAGCCTCTCAGACCGGCTGTTAAGACATTCGTTAGCTGGCTCAGGCGTCAGACGCGGATAAAGTGACCTAAGATGATTACCCGATGCGCTTTTTGACCCATATCAAAGTTAGTCAGGATATGATTTGGAAGAAGACGCTTTCATAAGCCCCAGATCTGGAGTGAGTCCTTGAGCGATTCCGACCCCGCCCCCAGCCTGTACGCCCCGAGAGAGCCGATCTTTCCAAGGCGCGTGTCCGGCACGTTCCGAAATCTCAAATGGATCATAATGGCGGTTACGCTGGGCATCTATTACCTGACGCCGTGGATTCGCTGGGATCGCGGGCCCAGCCTGCCAGATCAGGCAGTATTGCTGGATATGGCGAACCGGCGTTTCTATTTCTTCTGGATCGAAATCTGGCCGCACGAGTTCTACTTTGTCGCCGGTCTTCTGATCATGGCGGGTCTGGGCCTGTTTCTTTTTACTTCGGCACTGGGTCGGGTCTGGTGTGGGTATGCCTGTCCGCAAACGGTGTGGACTGATCTTTTCATCCTTGTCGAGCGCTGGATCGAAGGTGATCGAAACGCCCGGCTTAGGCTGCACAGGCAGAAAAAGCTGGATGTCCGAAAGGTGCGGCTTCGGTTGACCAAATGGGCGGCGTGGTTCCTGATCGGGCTGGCAACAGGTGGCGCATGGGTGTTCTATTTTGCCGATGCACCGACACTGGCGCGGGATCTGGTGACCGGAAACGCCCATCCCGTTGCGTACACAACGATGCTGATCCTGACGGGTACGACCTTTTTCTTTGGCGGGTTCGCACGCGAACAAATCTGCATCTATGCCTGTCCATGGCCGCGCATTCAGGCGGCTATGATGGACGAGGATACGTTGGTTGTCGGGTACCGCGAATGGCGCGGTGAACCGCGCGGCAAGGGCAAGCGCACGGCAGAGTCCGAACTGGGCGATTGCATCGACTGCATGGCCTGCGTCAACGTCT
>JBPCWT010000103.1:0-4844 GCA_051009255.1 Ruegeria sp.
TTCAGCGCCAGCCACAGGCAATAGCACATGATCAGAACGACCAGCGTAAACGGGATACCGGTCGAGACCGCAGCCCCCTGCAGGGCGCTGAGCCCGCCACCCAGAAGCAGCGCGATGGCAACCAGACCTTCGAGCGTGCACCAGAATACGCGCTGAACAACCGGGGCATCCATCTTGCCGCCTGCCGTGATCGTGTCGATCACCAGCGACCCGGAATCCGACGACGTGACAAAGAAGATCACGATTAGGATCAGCGCGATCGGGGCCACGATGCCGTATAGCGGCAGTTCCTTGAGGAAGCCGAACAGTGCGCCTTCGGGGGCGTAGCTGTCGATAACAGTGGCGCGTACGCCGTCCGCTCCGCCGGTGTTCAGCATGTCGATTGCCGCGCCACCAAAGGTCGACATCCACAGCGCGCAGACCGCTGTTGGGGCCAGCAGCGCGCAGATCACAAACTCACGCACCGTTCGACCGCGCGATATGCGGGCGATGAACATGCCGACGAATGGCGACCACGCGATCCACCATGCCCAGTAGAACGTTGTCCAGCCATGGAAGAAGCTGGTGTCTTCGCGGCCAAACGGGTTGGACAGGGCAGGCAGCAATTGCACGTAATCGACCATCACGTTGAAGTAGCGCGAAATCGCCGTGCCGACCCCGGTAACCGCGATCACGAACAGGAACAGGCCCACGGCCATGATCATGTTGATCTCGCTAAGACGTTTGACGCCTGCATCCATCCCCATAAGCACCGAACCCAGTGCGATTGCGGTAATGCCGATTATCAGCAGGACGACCACCGTTGGGCTGGGTGCAATTCCGAAGACCTCGTTCAGACCGGCCGCGACCTGCTGCGCCCCCAGACCCAGTGAGGTCGTCAGGCCGAACAGAGTGGCAAATACCGCCAGCGTATCGATGATATGGCCCCACCAGCCCCACACGCGTTCGCCAAGGATCGGATAAAAGGCCGACCGCAATGTCAGCGGAAGGTCGAGGTTGTAGCTGAAGATCGCAAGGCTAAGGCCAACGGCTGCATAAACGGCCCACCCTTCAAGCCCCCAGTGGTGGATTGTGCCGACAACGCCGGCATATTCGTTGCCCGGTACCGCGATGTCGATGCCCAGTGGGCTGGCACCGCCGTCTTCGGCAAAGTTGTAATAGACGGGTTCCAGCACGCCAAAGAACAGCAGGCCAATACCGATACCTGCCGCGAACATCATCGCGATCCATCCGGCATAGGAATAGTCGGGTTTGGCGTCCTTGCCGCCGATCCGAACCTTGCCGACCGGCAGCACGATCAGCGCCAGACAAAACAGGGTGATTGCATCGACCGACAGCACAAGAAACCAGTCAAATGTGCTTGTAAGCCATGGCCTTAGCCAGCCAAAGAATGCGGCTGTGGCCTCTTGGTTTGCCAGCGCGATCAACACGAAGGCAAAGATCAGGATGCTTGAGATAAGGAAAACCGGATTATGAATGTCCAGACCAAAGGGTCTGACGTTGTCCTGCCCGAGTTCGTATTCCGTTTCGAAGTCATAGATCCGCGGATCGGGATCCAGCATTTTCTTCGATTGTGCCATTCGACTGCCCTTCTGTTCGCTAAGTGCAAACGCCAAGGTATTCGGTCGGCGGACGGTTATGGTTTTTGTACCCCCCTTGGCGCGTTTCCGTCATCTCGACCGCGGGTAGTGTGGTAACAGGTTACACCGTCAATGAAATTTCGCAAAACTCATTCCATTTGCGGCATGTTAGCGGCAAAGGTCAGGGCGGTTGAGAACCTTAGAAAACAATCCGTGTGCGCAGCCCGAACAGGGCGATGCTGCTTTGATCCGGGTTCAGCAGTGGGTTCGAGATAAACTGAACCGAGGGCGTTATCTGTAGGCCAGGGGATATCGAGAACCGATAGAACGCCTCAAGTGTGAACTGATCGTCGTCGATGCCGCGGGCCTGTGCCCAGTTCAGGCCCAGACCGGCCAGATCAGTGTTGCGGCCATAGTATCCCACCCCTGCGGAAACGGAACGTTCATAAAGCGCGGCGGTGCCCTTGGACGTGCCCGCGCGAAAGAACGGCATCCAGGTATTGTCAAGGAGCCACGCGGCGGAAAAGGCGGCCCCGTAATCCTCGGGGCGGCTGCCATCCTCGGCGGCATCAGCGTGCCAGAGGGTCAGGTGAATATTGTCAAAGTAGATGCGATCAAAGCCCGAGGTGTATCCAAGTTCTAACGATTTGAAGAGGTCGCCGTCGCTGAACACGTCAAAGTTGGGGTCAGACGGATCGGCGTTTGCGTCCGCCAGGCTGCCGACTGCGTAAAAATTGCTGCCCAGCTTGATCCCGCCGGCCAGACCCAGCCCCTGATTTGGCGTGTTGATCGTCGGGTTGGTGTTGAACGACAGGTTTTGAAACCCGCTGTAGGGGCTGACAAGGCCGTAGATATCCACAAAATCCGTCACGTCGATCTGGCCGATCTGAAATGTCCATGACCCGTCGGCGGCCCGCTGATTCCAAAACAGGTTGGTCAGCAGCAGGCCATTGTCGTTGAACGCCGTTCCCGTGATCGACAGCGCACCACCGTCCAGCCCAAGGAATTGCGGCGCAACGTCGGTGTAGCTGTGCCGGTGTTCGATCTTGAAGGTCAGCGAGCCGTGTTCCGTTGCCTGCCAACTGCCATAGAAACGTGCGATACCGCTGGCGGCCTCGCCCGTGCCCAGATCGGCATCGGTGGTCTGGCCCAGCGCAAGGTAGTCGAGGTTAAAGCGAAATCCATCTTCGGCCAGTCCATCCTTCCACGCGAACCAGCCGGGGGCGATGTTGCGGGGAAAATCGGATCGGTATCTCGGATCCGTCAGGCCGTCACCGGGTTCAAGTTCGGCCCCGACCGAGGACGGGCCAGACAAGCCCTGCGCCGAAACGCCGGTCGCGCAGATCATCGAAAGAAGAATCCCGCTCAGGTATTTATTCATTCCGACACCGCCGCGTTGTTTGTTTCGCCATCTCCTGCGGCGCGAATGCGATCCTTCAGGTTCTGGCCCCATTCAAGACCTTTGCCCTGATCTTCAAGTGTTTCGACGCCGATGACATCCATCTGAAACGTCGCGTGCATCGGCACCACACCATCTACGACAATCATCTGCTGTTCCGAAGGTTCGATCGTCAGTACACCGGTCAGGCGCACAGGTTCGTGGACAAAAGAGGGCGTCCAATCATCGGTCAGCCGCACCCGTATCATCTGGTTCGGGGGTGGCGGCGGCATGTGGCTGCACATGCCGCGTTCGGGCACCAGATAGGCCACAGGAGTTCCATCAGCATCGGCGGGCGCGGGAATGGCAAAGCCTGCAACGGTAACCGCCTGACCATCAAATTGCGGGTTGCCTGCGGTGGCCGCGTTTTTCCGGCGCTCTGTCACGACCTGCCGCTGTGACAATAACCAGTCGAGGTCAATTCCGTCTGCGGTCAGCGCCTCTTCGGTCTCTGCCAGCATTTCCTGCCATGTCTGCTGTTCTTCGGTGGTGCCGCTGCCCTGTTCCAGCTTTGCGCGTGTGCGAACAAAGAAAATCACATCGTCAAATTGTTCGGGGCTGAGGTCGCGATATGGGTCTTTGAACACCTGCGCCGACGGATCGGGCAGTTGCGACCAGTCAAGAACCGCACCCGGCGCGGCGGTGGCGGCGCTGCCGGCAAAGACCAGCACCGCCAAGGCTACAAGGTGAATCCACGATTTCATCAGCAATCTCTTTGACAAGCGAAGGGTCAGGGCAGCCCTGTCGGACCGCCCATCCAATTCATTCCAGCGTGTTCTTGTAGATCGCGCCGTCTTTCATTATCAGTCGGATCGTTTCTGGACTATCCGGAAGGGGATCGGAATCGAACCACTTGTCATTGGTGCCTACCACCGAGAAGTCTTCCAGCGGGTTGCCATCAACCAGCAGGATATCGGCATAGGCTCCTTCCTCGATCACACCAAGTTTGGCATCCGGGTAAGGATTTGTGAAAGACTCGGTGAGGCCGACAATTTCGCCACCGGTAGACGTCAACGTTACCAACGAAGTGTAGGGTCCGAAGAAATCGTTGTTCAGGTGTTTTTCATAGGCCACCTGGATTTTGCAGGCCTCCACGCCGCCTACGCAATCCGTCTGGAAACCTCTTTTCACCGGGCACTCTTTCATGTTGTCGATGTAGCCAGCGAAAGCCGCCGAAGCCGACTTTGCCTTGCGCAGGCTGGCAGCGACGTTCTTGACCGCCGGAATATCAAGCAGACCGGGATCAAAGGCCGTTAGATTGGTGGTGATGTAGGCTTTCTTTTCGTTCATCAGTTCCGCAATCTCGCAGTCGAATGCGAAGCCGTGTTCGATCGTCTTCACACCGGCATTCAGTGCGGCCATGATGGTTTCTTTCCGATAGGAATGCGCCATCACGTAGCTGCCATATTCACTTGCAACCTGAACGGCAGCCTCTAATTCGGCTTCACTTCCTGCAAGTAACTCCCAAGGATCAAAGGCAGAGACAACACCGCCGGATTGCATGAACTTCAACTGCGTCGCGCCCATTCGGAAATTGTTGCGTCCAAACTTGTAGATATCATCAACACCGCTGACCTCTTGGGCCATGTTCAGACGGCCGAAGTTGGTTGAAGATCCGGGTGCTGCTGTGAAGTTTGCAAAGTCGGCGTGTCCACCGCGCGTCGAAATGAAGGCTGCTGAAGGGTAGTAGCGCGGACCGATAGTCGTGCCGGCATTAATCGCCCGCAGCAAACCGCCGTTGGCACCGCCGGCATCACGCACCGTCGTGAAGCCCTGCATCAGGTACATCTCGGCCATCTTCGTGCCGTGGATGGCGAAATCTTCCC
>JBPCWT010000104.1:0-8137 GCA_051009255.1 Ruegeria sp.
GGTTCGCTCGGCAATTGACGCTGGAATTATCGTTGGTCATGGATCGGATTGGCTGACAGCCCAACCGACGCCCAACCCATTTCCCGCCATCGAAGGGTTCGTCACACGGATGAACCCTGAAATGCCCGAAATGGGCGCTCTGAACCCGGACGAGGCGATTACCCTGGAACAAGCGGTAGGGGTCACAACACTCGACAGCGCAAAAGTGCTGGGGGCCGAGGATATAATCGGCAGCATAGAACCCGGAAAGTTTGCGGACAAGATCGTGCTTGATCGAAACCTCTTTGAAATCCCGCCAACTGATATCGGGGACGCACAAGTGACCCACACGATTTTAGGCGGCGAAGTGGTTTACGCCCGCGCCATTCACGGCGACGAGGACGTAGATCATGGACGAGAGCCAATGAACCACTTCATTGGCCACGACCACGACTGACCCGTTGGCGCGTGGAGCGCCGGGGTCCACTGAGCCGGAGTTATAAAAGAAAGGACCCGCCAGTCCGGTGGATCCTGACGAAAATGTTTAAAAGATACTGTTCCGCCCGATGTGCTGGCGGACCAGACTGCTTTAGAGGCAGGTTAAAAGGTTGCTCTCGGAACCGACTATCTCGAAGAATTCCTTGAAAGGACTCTGTCAATGTCCAACACAGACATCCGCCTGAAGTGGTTCGATTTCTGCTTTGCGAACTTACCCGGTCTTCGCCGCACCAGAGTCAGTGCCCACTTTAAGGGGTACCATTGAGGTTGAGTCGAATGCCACGACCGTCATCAGTGTACTCAGCACTTAAAACCGTCAGATTGCCGGTTCCCCCGCCTTTTCTTATACGCCCTGATAAATCAAAATGGGCGCCGTACCTTCCTTCAAAGAATCCTTCAAAATCTCCTGCTCTCAGTAACACATAACTAAATTTGCTGGGAAATTTTGCCAGAGCAAAGAACCATTCATGATCCAGCGTCAAATTCGCGTCGCTGGCGAAAACCTCTTCTGTTTGTCCCAAAACCTTTGAGTAGCGCTGTCGCCATTCTTCCGGAGTGTTCTGGCTTGCGGCGAGGTGTTTGTCTGCCTCACTCCGCCTCCAGGTGATTATCGGGAGATTGTTTAAAAGTAGGATTTCAACGTCACCAGGACTAAAATCAGAGACTTTGATAACTGGTCGCTGCGCCTTTTCGCGAGCGATGACGTCCGCAGAAGGGAGGCCTGTTTGCGCCAGCAGAATAATGCCCAAAACAATTGTAAACAGAACAGCCGCCGTGGTTACTATGTAGAGGATATTTGGGCGTCGCATACTGAAAGTAGAAGTACTTGAATGTTCACTGTAAAGCAAAGATGAAATTTGCTACCACGAGCCCACGTCGCCACAAGGCTAAGTTTATGCAGACAGCCAGAGCGTTCATTCACCAAAACTCCGCGCTTGTCGGTTTTGGGTCTTTGCAGCCATCTGACTGAATCTGCCGAATGCCCGGTTTTCCAGGCCCGAAGGATTGGTCCTTAGAATTCGAGCGTTCTTGTCAGTATTTGTCTCATTGGCCGGTGCCAACCCGGCGGGCCAACTTGATCGCCTTGAGCCCATCAACTGTAAGCGTCAGGGCCCTGTCTTCCCCCCCCGGAACCTACTTGCCGCCAAAATAGCTTTCCAACTCACGCTCAAAAACGCGGGACTTTTCTGAAATCCAGGCGACGAACTTTGCCTGCAATTGGGACTCGATGCGCGAAGATGTCCAGATCAGCCGATAGGCGTACCGGGTCTGAGACCTGCGTGATGGTCCGAATGGCAGAACCAGCCTGCCAGTCTTAAGGGCGTCAAAAGCCTCTACAACACCACACAGCGCCAACCCCTGTCCGGCTGCGGCGGCCTGAAGCCCGGAACCCGTTCGCGCGAACCTGATCCCATGGCTCAAATGCGCTTCGTCAAACCCAAACGTCTTGCCCCAGGCCTCGAACCCAACCCAACTTGGGTCTTTTGTTCGCTGTGTGACATGAATAAGCGGAACACCCTTTAACGACCTCAGATCCGCGTTTAACCCGTGTCGATGCGCAAAGTCCGGGGAACATACCGGGGCAACAAAATCACCGAACAGAACACGCTCTTCAAACTGGCTTTGGCTGGCAGGGCCATACCGGATCGCCAGATCAAAGTCTTCGACCGTCAGGTCCAGATCCCGGTTGGTCGCTGCAAGATGCAACTCCGCCTTTGGATTGCAGAGGTAAAACTCCGATAGCGCCGGGGAAAGCCAGTTTTCCGCAAACGACTCTGGCAACGTAACCCGAAGGCTGTTGGGGCAATCTCGGGCAGAGAGTCGTTCCAATGCCAGTGCGATACTCGCAAACCCTGAACTCAACAGCGTGTCGATATTCCGCGCCTCTTCAGTGGCCTCTATTCCCGTGCTGGACCGAATGAACAGGTCCTTTCCAAGAAAATTTTCTAGTGCCCGCACGCGTTGACCAACCGCCGCCGGAGTTATCCCAAGTTCATCGGCAGCTGCTGTAAAGCTGCCGTGACGCAATGTGGCGTCCAGGGCCCGCAGGGCGTTCAGGTGGGAAAGCCTCATACCAGCCAAGGCTAAAGGTTTCCTTTAGCGCGGCCAAACGAAAACTGCCGTGCAAGATGTCGCCTGCCGCCGATAATCGAACCAGACGACGCGCACGTAGGTTTTGACACAAGCAAACTATGATGACGGAGGCAAAGATGCTCACGCTATACTGGGAATACCTTGCAGGCTCGATTGTTGTTCAGGCAATGCTTGAACAACTTGGTGCCACCTATCAATTGCGCTACGTGGACATGGGCGCGGATCAGCACCGCAGCCCTGATTTCCTCAACAGAAATCCGACAGGGCGGATACCGGCGGTCGGTTTGGACGACGGTCAAACAATCGGGGAAACCGCAGCGATTGTCGTGCTGCTGGGCGAGATGTTTCCCACTGGAAATCTGATGCCCGCGCCCGGCGAAACAGATCGCGCGGCATTCCTGTTCTGGCTGAACGTCATGACAACTTCGGGCTATATGACGGCGGGCCGCCTTGGTCACCCCGAGCGTTACGCGCGCAGCGACGACGCGATAACCCAGGTCGGTGACAAGGCGCACGCGGATTATAACGCCCTCTTTGACACGATAGAGGATGGAATATCAGGCGCGCCATTCTTTATGGCGCGTGGTCTGACGGCGCTGGATTACTACCTTTCGATGCTCACCGAATGGCACAGGGACAAAGATGCGCTGTTTGAAACCCGACCCGCCCTTGCCCGTCTTTGCCAAAGTGTAAACGAAACAAAACCGTACACGACTGCCATGGCGACCCACGCCTTGCCGTCAGTTTGACCTGATTTGGATCGACTGCGAAACTCTTAACTTATCGCACTCTCCCACGCGCAGAAAACCGTGCTGAACAAATACGTTTGGTATCATTTTGATACTGTGTATTCTGCAATCTGGGGGGAGATTTATATGACAATTTACAACAGCTCATTTCCAGATGTCGAATTGACCAACAAGACGATTACGCAGCGCGTCTTCGAAGGGATTGATCCCGGAATGACGATGTTGATCGATGGGCCAACAGGGCGTTCGCTTACCGGTGCGCAATTTATCGATCATGTGAAATCACTGGCTGGGGGGCTGGAACAGCGCGGCTGGGGCGCGGGCAAGGTTGTGGCGCTGATGGCCCCGAACCTGCCCGAGTACTGCGTCGCCTTTCACGCATCTGCATGGGCAGGCGGTACGGTAACGACGATCAACCCGACTTACACGGCACGCGAGGTTAATCATCAGCTCAAGGATGCCTCTGCCGACGTATTGGTTACCGTCTCCATGTTTGCCGAAACAGCACGCGAGGCGATAAAGGGAACCAACGTGTCCCAGATCATTGTCATGGACGATGCGCCCAAAGACATGATCTCGATGGCCGATGTCATGGGTGATCCGATGGCGCAGCAAGCCCCGGTAAACGTGACTGAACACGTTGTTGCCCTACCATATTCGTCCGGCACCACGGGATTGCCAAAGGGCGTGATGCTAACGCACCGCAACCTTGTGGTGAATATCGACCAGACGCTTGGGCTGGCAGGGATCAACCCCCAGGAACTGACGGTCGCCTTTTTGCCGTTTTTTCATATTTACGGATTGCAGGTTCTGCAAAACGTATACATCGCCGCTGGCGGCGGTCTTGTGACCATGCCCCGGTTTGACCTTGAGATGTTTCTTAAACTCGCGGTCGATCACAAAACACCACGTCTGTGGGTCGTCCCGCCGGTTGCGTTGGCGCTGGCGATGCATCCCGTGATTTCAAACTATGACCTTTCCGGTGTCGATCAGGTCACATCGGCAGCGGCACCTTTAGGGGCCGAAGTTGCCGAGGCGATGGGCAAACGATTGGATGCAAGCGCGTCGCAGGGTTACGGCATGACCGAACTTTCGCCGGTCAGCCATGTCTCTCCTTTTGGCAAGGGAAAACCCGGTGCGTCCGGTGTGGCACTGCCAAACACGCAAAGCAGGATCGTCAATCCCGAAACGCTTGCGGATGTCCCCCCCGGCAAAGACGGAGAGCTTTGGGTGCGCGGACCGCAGGTCATGAAAGGGTATCTGAACAATCCCAAGGCCACCTCTGAAACGATCGTCGATGACGGCTGGCTCAGAACCGGTGACATCGCTCATTTTGACGATGATGGCTTTATCTATATCACCGACCGGCTCAAGGAACTGATCAAGTACAAGGGATTTCAGGTCGCACCGGCAGAGATCGAGGCAGAACTTGTCTCTCACCCCGCAATCGCAGACGCCGCCGTGATCGGAAAACCGGACGCCGAAGCCGGTGAACTCCCCATGGCGTATATTGTTGCCGCCCCAAACCAAACCGCGCCAAGTCTGGAGGAGGTCAGACAGTATCTCGAAGGCCGGCTGGCCCACTACAAACAGATTAGGGTGCTTGAAACAGTGGACGAGATCCCAAAATCAGCATCCGGAAAGATACTCAGACGGCTCCTGCGCGATCAGCTCTCTGCCTAAGTGCTGCCGGCTGTCAGGACCATCCGACGTTTGCGGTGAACTACCATTGGCCGGCCATGTCAAAGATCACGCCGGTACAGTCCGGCGTTAGCCGCATATAAAGATCCGGCGGAATGGCAGGCCTAAATCATGAAGCAATTGGGATCAGTCGCGCCGACTCGGTGTAAAACCGCCAGTTCCGAACCATTACTCACTGCAACCAAGGCGGTTTTACCAGATGATCTAAGTCTACTATTTTTACTCGTCCACCGCTTGGTGGCGAACTGACAACGGGCTCTTGTAGTCAGGATCAGTCAGGCCTTTTTTGCGTAGTGCCATGCCGGTCAGGCACTCCCTGACTATCCGATTCGCACAGAGCGCGGACACATAGGTCGGGTCCATCAAAGGTGCAAGTTCCACCAGTTCGAAGCCAATAACGTTGGATTCGGCACAAAGGCGACGAACGATCGGGAATGCCTCACGCGGAGTGAGTCCGTTTGGTTCCGGAGTTCCTGTTCCAGCGACATAGGCCGGATCAAGAGTGTCGATGTCGAACGAGATAAACAGGTATTCCGGGCCTTCCTGTGCCTCGCGAATGACATCCTCCATCACGGGGTCCCAGCCGCGCTGCTCGATCTCTGCCATGGTGTGATATCTAAATCCTTGTTCTTGCATCCACTCGAACGAAGATTCGTCGGGGTAGTACCCACGAAGGGCTACCTGAATGAAATTCTTGCCGGGTACGAGGCCCTCTTCGATCAGACGATAAACAGGCTGCGCGTGAGTAATGAGATTGCCGAACATGTACTTGCTGGCATCATAATGCGCATCGAAGTGGATCACGCCGACGTTGCCTTTGCCATAAACGTCCGTCAGGCCCGCAACATCAGCATACATCAGCGAGTGGTCTCCACCGATGATGACCGGGATGACATGCCGCCCGTCCGGGTGCCGGGTTGAAGCGATTTCGCTTACGAACTCCCGAACGGCGTGCATGGTTCGCTCTGTACTGAACGGCTCGTTTGGGGCATTTCCATAGTCAACGACGTTCATATCCTGAAACGGGTCGACCATGACGTGCATATGAGGTTGGCGCGCTCCGTAGCCACCGTATATATCCGAATTCCGAAACGCATTCGGTCCATGTCCGGCGCCCCTCGCACCGCTGCCCATGTCGGTATTGGCACCTATGACGGCGACATCGACGTCTCCTGCAAGCAGATCTTCAGGTGTAAGCGCATATGGTTGCCCGAAGAAGGTGGGAATGGAATCCGTCAGGCGCCCGAAGCCAAAGCGATGAAGGTTGATCGGACCCGGCTCGCGTCCTTCCTGGAGACCCTCGCGCGGTGTGCGCCAAATGTTAAATGTCGGGTCTTCCGTATCCAACGGTATAATGGCTTGTTCTCCTGGGCGGATCGGGGCGGCTTCTTCTTCTACCGAATGACCGTAATACTGCGCGTGCAACTGATCGGCATCCAAAGCCAGACTTACGACTATAGCAGCACCAAGCCAACGAAACGCTTTGATATCGCTCATTAAGATACCGTGGTCAGAGTAATTCATTAGAACTTCCTTTCGCGCAGATTGCCGTGTTCCTTCATCAAATGCCGTGAATGCAGAACAACAAATGAAAGGTATCAATTTGACACTTACAAGACAAATTAATTGGTCCCATCATATGTAAATCAAAAGCTTTGCCCACTATTCCGCCTATAGATAGAACAACACAGAACAATACCTTCGGCGCGGCCACCAGTGCCACGGAACCAATCGAGCCACCCGCCCGGGCCGGCTGCACCACCGGTTCATTTTGATCCTGCAGCCAACCAGGGGCGTATTGCATACAACACTGCCGCTGAAAGAAAGAGCGTCAATGAACCGACGGGTCCAAATGGATTTTGCAACAAAGATGTTCGACCGATGAACAGAACACGCACACGCGCAGCGTTTCTGTTGCTGGTCATCGGCGGCGGCATCGTGATCGGTACGATGACCGCGCCGGGCGACTGGTACGCAGGGCTGAACAAACCACCCTTTAATCCGCCAAACTGGATTTTCGGGCCCGTGTGGACCGTTCTCTACATTCTGATTGCGATGACAGGTTGGCGGGCATGGGAATCTGACAGGGCCTCAACCCTGATGAAACTCTGGTGGCTGCAACTGGGCCTGAACTTCCTGTGGTCCCCGGTTTTCTTTGTCCTGCAACAACCGTGGATTGCCCTTGTCATCATTCTGGCACTGCTGTCGGTCGTCGTAATCTTCGTCATTCGAAACTGGGCTACCGATCGGGTATCGGCAATTGCCTTTGTTCCCTACGCCGTTTGGGTGGCATTTGCGTCTGCTCTCAACCTGTCCATCGCTGTTCTGAACTGATCGGAGGTTCCTGTGATACGCATAAAGGATCTGTTGCTTGCGACGCTTCTTTTGACTGGTTGGAGCGTCAGCGCCCAATCCGAGGATCGCATGTTCGAAGATTTCCAAGACACGCCCGCAACACGATGGGAATTCATTGCCGACACGGTAATGGGCGGCGTTTCGACAGGGTCTGTTTCGTTCGCAAAAGAAGGACAAACGTCATTCGCCAGAATGACCGGATCGGTCAGCACCGAAAACCGGGGCGGTTTTATCCAGTTTCGGCGACTGCTCGATACCCCGCCACCAGACGGGACTACCGGAATTCGAATAGTGGTGCGCGACAATAACCAGAAATATTTTCTGCATCTCAGGACAAAGGGCACTTTGTTACCCTGGCAATACTATCAGTCAGAATTCGACACGACCGAGGGCTGGACGGAGTTTCGCCTGCCGTTGTCGTCTTTCAAGGCATCGGGCAGATTGCTGCGATCAACACCTGCTGCACGGTCGCTTACATCCATCGGCGTCGTCGCCTATGGCCGCGACCATGATGCAGAAATTGACGTGCGTGAAATAAATTTCTACTAAAAAAACCATGCCCCAGACGGGTAAACGCACCTTTCAACGCTGGCTTTGCTTCACATTGCAAACAAGATCCACCAGACCGGATTCAAACGCCCGCACCCTGTGCAGCGTCTTGCCGACGCCATCATCAATCTTGCTGAAATTAAAAATAAATATGCCCTGCGTTGGCTCGATGGGGATAGAAACAACGCAGGGCAGAGGAGTGTCGTGATCGA
>JBPCWT010000105.1:0-4779 GCA_051009255.1 Ruegeria sp.
GGATAAGGGGCACCCAAGACCCCGTAAATCTCCCAAGTCAGGTTTCATACAGGCGCCCGCTTCATCGAATGTAGAGATCCGGCGCGCGAGCGAGCAGACATCCCCCCAGGTGGCGCGCGCAGCTGGACTTCCCGCAAAGCGGGCGAATGCGGCGGGTTGATCAGTGGCAGCAGATCAACCCGCCGCTCTTACTTCCCGGGGGTGAAATTAGTTGGGGGCGCAAGCGAAAGGGACGATCGTCTTGGCGCGCAGATTCAGAGGCGAAAGCCACAATAAGGTGGACAGCAAGGGCAGGGTATCAATCCCGGCCTCGTTTCGCCGTGTGCTCGAAGCATCTGACCCAAACTGGCAGTCCGGCGACAACCCCGAACTTGTAATTGTCTATGGCGACCACCGCCGCAAGTTCCTTGAATGCTACACGATGGAGGCGATTGACGAGGTCGACGCCAAGATCGACGCTCTCCCACGCGGTTCTATGGAACGGAAAATGCTTCAGCGTATGTTCCACGGTCTGTCTTTCCCGACAAACGTGGATGAAACCGGGCGGTTGGTTCTGCCCGCCAAGCTGCGCAGCAAGATCGCGCTTGAAGGCGAGGCATTCTTTATCGGTGCCGGTGATACGTTCCAGATATGGAAACCGGAAACCTACGAGGCCGAAGAGCTCGCCGCAGCCGAAGAGTGGCTGGACGAATTGCCTGATGACTTCGATCCAATGCAGTATCTCGATGGTCCCGGAGGCGCGTAACGGCATGTCCGGCGCGGAATCCTCCACCACTGACAAACCACACATTCCTGTACTTCTACGCCCCTTGCTGGCGGCAGTCTCGCCGGTGTCCGGCGTCTGGCTGGATGGTACGTTCGGCGCGGGCGGCTATGCCCGTGGGTTGCTAGAGGCAGGCGCCGATCGGGTTATCGGCGTTGATCGTGATCCGCGGGCCTTTGAAATGGCGGCAAGCTGGGCGGATGCATACGGTGACCGGCTTGTGATGCAGCAGGGCGTGTTTTCGTGCATGGATGAATATGCTCAGGATTTGGATGGGGTTGTGTTGGACCTTGGCGTTTCCTCGATGCAGCTAGATCAGGCGGATCGCGGGTTTTCATTCATGAAAGACGGCCCGCTGGACATGCGGATGAGCCAATCAGGAGACAGCGCCGCTGATCTGGTCAACACCGCGACCGAGGAACAACTGGCCGATATCCTGTTCCACTATGGCGAAGAACGCGCCAGCCGCCGAATTGCCAAGGCAATCGTCCGAACACGGGCCGAGGCTCCGATCACCACGACATTGCGCCTGACAGAGATCATAGAATCCTGCCTGCCGCGCCCGAAACCGGGTCAGTCGCACCCTGCGACACGCTCGTTTCAGGCGCTGCGCATCGCGGTCAATGCGGAATACGAGGAATTGTTGCAGGGTCTCATGGCAGCGGAACGGGCATTGAAACCCGGTGGTCAACTGGCCGTTGTCACATTCCATTCCATCGAGGATCGGATGGTCAAGCGGTTCTTGCAGGCCCGCGCGGGAAAAACGGGCCGCGCCAACCGGTATGCGCCCGAAACGCAGCAGGAACAGCCGCAGTTCACCTTAAAGACCCGCAAGGCCGTAGGCCCGGACGATCAGGAACTGGCCGAAAACCCGCGTGCGCGTTCGGCCAAACTGCGCGTTGCGATACGCACCGATGCCCCGGCGGGGGAAATTGACGCCCGCGCCGTTGGAATGCCGCAACTGGGGGGAAGGGCAAGATGAAGAGTGTTTTGTATGTGTTGACCGCCTTGGCCGTTTTCGGACTGGCGCTCTGGGCCTATCAGGAAAACTACCGCACACAGCAGGTATTGAAAGAAACCCAGAAACTACAACGTCAGATTGGCTCGGCTCAGGCCCGCCTTGCGGTTCTGCGGGCCGAATGGGCCTATCTCAACCGCCCCGACCGTTTGCGTGAACTGGCCGACCTGAACTTTGAACGCCTTGGACTGCTGCCGCTCAGGGCGGAACAGTTTGGCCGCGCCGACAAGATCGCCTATGCCGAGGACCCCGATCTGCCGATCGTCGATCCGCTGGAACTTCAGGCAATCACAGATGTTCAGTTGCTGGGCGAGGTGCAGTTTCCATGACCCGCACACCTCTCCGTCCATTGCCTCGTGTTCTGGATGCCCGCGCACGGGGTGAAAACCCCGACGTCATCGAGCGCGAGAATATTCACAAACGACACGAAGAAATGAAAGACCGCGCCCGCGCCCGTGCCGAGGGGCGGTTGCTGGTGCTGGGTGCATTCTTTTTCTGCGCCTTTGTCATCGTTGGCGTTCGCATGGGTATGCTTGCCACGTCCGAGGCCCAGGAACCAATGGCCAACGCATCCGGTGCCGCCATTGCGATGCAACGCGCCGATGTCGTTGACCGCGAAGGCCGCATTTTGGCGACCAATCTGGAAACTTATTCGGTCTATGCGCAGCCAACATTCATGATTGATCCGGTTGCCGCGGCTGACAAGCTGGTCGCCATCTTTCCGGATTTGAAAAAAGAGCGTTTGATCAAGGACTTCACAGGAAGCCGCAAGTTTCTGTGGATCAAAAAACGTATCTCTCCGGAACAAAAACAGGCCGTGCATGACATTGGCGATCCGGGCATTCTGTTCGGGCCTCGCGAAATGCGCTTGTATCCGAATGGCCGTCTGGCGGCCCATATCCTTGGTGGAGCCGGGTTCGGGCGCGAAGGTGTGAATGCGGCCGAAGTGATCGGTGTCGCCGGGGTTGAAAAACAGTTTGACGACTATCTGCGCAACCCGGCAAACGGAAACAAGCCGCTGCAACTGTCGCTGGACTTGACCATTCAGGCCGCCGTGGAACAGGTGCTGTTTGGCGGCATGAAGATCATGAACGCCAAAGGCGCATCGGCGGTACTTATGAACGTGCACACAGGCGAAGTGATCTCGGCGGCTTCGCTGCCCACATTCGATCCGAATGACCGCCCGCGCCCCCCGACATCGGGCTTTGACCCCTCGGACAGCCCCCTATTCAACCGATATGTTCAGGGCGTTTACGAACTTGGCTCGGTCTTTAAAATATTCACGGCTGCGCAGGCGGTTCAGCTTGGTCTGGTGAACTCGGACACGATCATCGACACGTCCGGCCCTATGAAAATCGGTCGTTACCCGATCGGAGAGTTCAACGGCAAGAACTATGGCGAAATCAGCGTTGCAGATGTGATCGTCCACAGCTCGAACCGGGGAACAGGGCGTCTGGCCCTTCAGATCGGTTCCAAACGGCAGCAAGAGTTCTTGCGGTCATTGGGCATGTTCGAACCCACCCCGTTTGAAATTGTCGAGGCCGCAGGCGGCGAGCCATTGAAGCCAAAAAAATGGGGCGAGCTGAGCACAGTCACCATTTCATACGGTCACGGCCTGTCGACCAGCCCGATGCATCTGGCCGCAGGATACGCGGCGATTGCGAATGGCGGGCATTATGTCAGCCCGACGATTTTGCGTAAGAACGGCCCCCAATACGGTCCTCGGGTGCTGTCTGAAAGTGCCGCAAAACAAGCGCAGATAATGCTGCGCAAGGTCGTGACCGAGGGCACGGCCAGCTTTGGCGAGGTTCCCGGATACGAGGTGGCGGGAAAAACCGGCACGGCTGACAAGCCGAAACCGCGCGGCGGATACTATGATAACAAGGTCATCGCCACTTTTGCGACGCTCTTTCCGGCCAGCGATCCGAAATATGTTTTGATCGTCACGCTGGATGAACCGTCCATCGTGGCCTATGGCGAAAAGCGCCGTACGGCGGGCTGGACAGCCGTTCCCGTAGCCGCCGAACTGATCGGGCGTATCGCCCCGCTTTTAGGGTTGCGTCCCCGGCTTGAGCCTGAGGCCGGCGGTGCTATAACCCTGACCTCGAACTAGGCTGTCCAAAGAGGTGGGTCATGGGCACAACGTCAAAGAAACTCAGCCAACTGGCCCTGACTGCAAGAGGCGGCAAAGACCCGGACATCACGGGTCTGGCGGTTGACAGCCGTGACGTTGAACAAGGTTTCCTGTTTGCGGCACTGCCCGGCAGCCGCGTCCACGGCGGGGAATTCATCCAATATGCCCTGCGCATGGGTGCCGCCGCCATCCTGACGGACGCAACAGGGGCCGGGATAGCGGCAAATGAACTGGCCGCCTCTGACGCCGCGCTGATCGTTGTCGAAGACCCCCGTCAATCGCTGGCCTGTTCTGCCGCCCTGTGGTTTGGCGCACAGCCGCAGACCATCGTGGCGGTCACCGGGACCAACGGCAAAACATCTGTTGCCACATTCGTCCGGCAAATCTGGTCAGAACTGGGCTATGCCGCTGTCAATCTTGGAACTACCGGCGTCGAAGGGGCATGGACGGCACCACTGGCCCATACCACGCCAGAGCCGATAACCCTGCACCGTTGCCTGTCGCAGGCTGCGGCCAACGGCGTAACCCACGCCGCAATGGAGGCGTCCTCGCACGGGCTGGAACAACGCCGCCTTGACGGGGTACACCTGATGGTCGCAGGTTTTTCCAACTTTACGCAGGACCATCTCGATTATCACGCAACCTTCGAGGCGTATTTTGACGCCAAGGCCGGCCTGTTCGACCGGGTGCTGCTGCAGGACGGCACCGCGGTGGTAAATCTCAGCGACCCAAAGGGCGGACAAATTCGCCGGATTGCCGAGGATCGCGGCCAACACGTTCTGACCGTAGGGCTAGGGGACGCTGATCTTTGCCTTATGAATCAGCGTTTTGATGCAACAGGGCAAGATTTGCGCTTTGCCTGGC
>JBPCWT010000106.1:0-6684 GCA_051009255.1 Ruegeria sp.
CGTCAGGTCAGCGCAAATCGTATCAAATACGAACTACTTCTTGAGCTGTTTGGGAACGATCAGGAACGGGCCCAGTCCGCCAGATCGCGCCTGTAATCGCAAAAAATTGACTGCGCAGCAGATGGCGGCGCAGTCCAATGCAAAACCCAAGCGAAACGACGCTACGTCACGCGCGTTCAGAGTATTCCATGGTTTCGGTGCTAACTACGATCATTTCGTCCTGCCCGACAAAGGGTGGGACCATGACTTTTACGCCGTTGTCCAGCAGCGCGGGTTTAAACGAGTTTGCCGCTGTCTGCCCTTTGACCACCGGTTCTGTTTCGACAATCTTGCAAGTCACTTTCTGTGGCAGCGTCGCATTCAGCGCTTCGCTTTCATAGAATTCAACCACGATGGTCATTCCGTCCTGCAAAAACGGGCGGCGTTCGCCCAGCAATTCTGCTGGTAATTCAATCTGTTCGTAGGTTTCTGAATCCATGAACACCAGCATTCCGTCGCTTTCGTACAGAAACTGCTGGTCCTTTTGCTCCAGCCTGACACGTTCGACCTTGTCAGCAGAACGAAAGCGTTCGTTCAGCTTGGACCCATTGCGCAGGTTCCGCAGTTCAACCTGCGCAAAGGCGCCGCCCTTGCCCGGCTTCACATGGTCTACCTTGACCGCTGCCCACAGACCGCCGTTAGGTTCAAGCACATTGCCGGGGCGAATTTCGTTACCATTGATCCTGGGCATGACATAAATCCTTCACACATGGTTGATGCGTCAGTTGGCGACCCTATATCTGGCGGGACTGAGACTGGCAAGACAACGACACCTAGTGCTGCAGTTGCAGAAAGCCATGCAAACTACGCAACGCAACTATGCATATTAAGTGTATCCGAATCGTTATGAATAGGTCATAAGGACCGTCACGCCGGAAATTGCAAGAGCAAGAAAAACAAGGAAGACGAGATGAGAGATTTCGTTGACGGCACTGCCTTTAACAACGAACAAGGCAACCGTGCCCGAAAACTATTCGCGGCTGTCGTACTGGCTGCACTGGACGATGCCATTGCCGATGACAAGAAATATGGCAATGGCCCCGAACAGATCGCTCGCTGGGCGCGTTCGCGCGATGGGCGCGAAGTGCTGACATGCGCAGGTATCGACCCGAACGAGCGGGTTGTCGGCGGACTGATGGAATTCGTTGGCCGCGGTGTACGGACATCCGTCGCACTGTCGCGCGAAGAATCGGAACGACGCAATGCTGCACAACAAGCGGAAGCGGCCTGAGGCCACTTCTGCCTGACAAAAAGAGCGCGCCCATCATCAAGGCGCGCTTTTTTATGCCTGAATGTCGGAATTATAACTGTCCTGTACCCTTCAAGACTTTTCTATTGATCGGAAATCAGGTCATCTGCCCGCAAGTTCAGGAGACACCCAATGGTTCGCGCCATCATGATACAGGGTACCGGCAGCAATGTCGGGAAATCGGTTCTGGTGGCCGGGTTGGCCCGTGCGTTTACACGCCGAGGGCTACGAGTGGCGCCGTTCAAGCCGCAAAACATGTCCAACAATGCCGCCGTTACGGAAAACGGCGGCGAAATTGGCAGGGCGCAGGCCCTGCAAGCGCGCGCGGCGCAGCGGCCGCCGCATACGGATATGAACCCTATCTTGCTGAAACCTGAAACGGATACGGGTGCCCAGATTATTGTTCACGGCAAGCGCGCCGGTACAATGAAGGCTGGAGATTACCGCAAAGATAAATCCAGACTGCTGGAGGCGGTTATGGAAAGCTTTGACCGTCTGTGTACCGGTGTGGATTTGATCCTGATCGAAGGAGCAGGCAGCCCCGCAGAAACAAATCTGCGCCATGGCGATATTGCAAATATGGGGTTTGCCTGCGCAGCGGGTGTTCCAGTGGTGTTGGTTGGCGACATTCATCGTGGCGGCGTCATTGCCCAGATCGTGGGCACGCAAGCAGTACTGGATACGCGCGATGAGGCCATGATCAAAGGCTTCGCCGTAAACAGGTTCAAAGGTGATGCGACCCTTTTTGATGAAGGGCGCGACGATATCGCCGCGCGGACGGGATGGCCGTGTCTGGGCGTCGTTCCATGGTTTGACAACGCGTGGAGATTGCCCGCCGAGGATATGATGGACATTCGCTCTCATGTTGGCGGCACCTGCAAGATCGTAGTTCCGCAGCTAGAGAGGATGGCAAATTTCGACGATCTTGATCCCTTGTCCGCTGAACCGAACGTCAGTGTCGAGATTGTTCCGGCAGGTCGCCCCCTTCCCGGCGATGCAGATCTCGTCTTGATACCCGGTAGTAAATCAACAATCGGAGACCTTGCCTTTTTCCGATCGCAAGGGTGGGACATCGATCTGTACGCTCATGTGCGGCGCGGTGGACATGTCCTGGGGCTTTGCGGTGGTTTTCAGATGCTTGGCAAAACGATCGCAGATCCCGATGGTGTTGATGGGCAGCCCGGAACCGTCGAAGGCCTGGGATTGCTGGATGTGCAGACAATCATGGATGGCGAAAAGCAGGTCAAGCTGCGCGCCGCGAAATCAATTCCGCAAGGCGAATCTGTGGTCGGGTATGAAATTCACATGGGACGCACCGACGGTCCTGATTGTTATCGCGCTTGGTTGGACATTGATGGCCGTCCCGCGGGTGCCACCAACCCATCCGGGCGTGTTCGCGGCAGCTATTTGCACGGAATTTTTTCGTCCGATGCATTCCGCGCCCGCTTTCTGGCCGAGTTGGGTGTTACGTCAGAGCTTGCGTATGATGATGGTGTAGAACAAACGCTGGATGCCCTGGCAGACCATCTTGAGCGGTACATGAATTTGGATTTGTTGCTTTCGTTGGCCGCGGAACCCGAACGTACTTAACGATTACTGAAGCCCCTGCGCCGCCAAGGCGCGATAGATTTCGCGCCGCACCATTTTCCGAACATTGCGCGTTATTCTTTCGCCCAACTCTCCCTGAAGCTCTTCGTGGACAATCTCTGAAACCAATGCACGCAGCTGTTCATCATCCAGTGCGCCCAACGATTCAACGAATCCACCCTCTTGATCCGGCTGCTCGGCATCGGCACTACGATCTCTGATAAACACCGCCGGGCTGTCTGGACCATCTGAACTCTCAACCGCTGCCGGCTCGGTTGCCGCCGATTCGTCATCAACTGCGGCGGTTTTGCTGTCGGCTAACGCGGCGCCTGCGCCCCATTCCATCGCACGCATCCGTGTGCCGGAATAAGCGTCATCGCTTTCGCCATCTGGTTCCCACTGATCCTCTGTATGCGCAATCGCCGCCTCTAGTGCCTCAATCTTGGAACTGAGGCTGTCGGCCAACTGTTCGGGAACATCTTCGTCAAGCACCAGATCTTCATTTTGAACAGAAGAATTAGATACCTCGGCATTCTCAGACAGTGCGCTAGTGGATGAAACCAAATTATCATCTGGGACTTTATGCGACAAATGCAGACGCATTGGCGCAGAATTGCCGGACGAACTTTGCGGCTCTGGCGTCAATTCAGGTTCAACATAGGATGTCTGATCAGCGACCTGAACGGGTGTGGGTCTATCTGGTTCATCCGCAACCATTGCGGGTTCAGCAACACGCAATGCATCCGTCAGCACCAGTCGACCAGGCTTGCGTTCAACTGATCGCGGGACCAGATCTGAAAGCTTACGCCCTTCTTCGCCAACCAATCGTTTGATAGAGGACAGCACGTCCTCGATTTCTGCACTTGCCACGCGATCCGACATTGTTCTCTACCGCTCTTGCCCTCAGGTTCGAGTGTAGCCAATCAAACCAATTGCCACAACAGGTAGTGACGTTTCTTAATCGCGCCGCAACGCTTTGAGGACGCGATCCAGATCCCGGCTCTGCTTGCTGATCTGAGATGGGGCCCCTTTGACAAGGTTGTAATACAGAGTCGGGTCATAAATCTGCACGGCCAAACCAAGACGTTCAGCTGTCAGAAGTCCCTGAGCCTGCAACAACTGGTAGGCACCAAGAGAACGTTCCGTCCGCGATGCGACCTGAGTAAGTTGGGCGTCCAGCAAATCCTGCTGAGCGTTCAGAACGTCCAGAGTTGTTCGTGCGCCCAACGTTGATTCTTCGCGAATCCCGTCAAAGGCGACTTGCGAGGCGCGAACCCGTTCCGTTGATGCCGTCAGGCTTGCCGTTGCGGTCTGGAATCTTACGAAGGCATCTGTCACGCCTTGTGTAATATCCTTTTGGACGTTCAACAGGTTCGCCCGCGAAGCGTCCCGAGTTGCCATTGCCCGGCGTACGACGGCAGCCAAACGACCACCAGCGTAAATGGGTTGCCGAAAAAACAGGCCAATTCGAGCGTCATTCACATAGTCATTGTTGTCATAGCTTTGTGATATGCCGGCGTCTGCTTCAAGACGCACATTAGGTCCAAGTCCTGCGCGTTCTTGTTCCACAACCAAATCCAACGCTCTGACCTGGTGCTGCGCCGACAGGATGGCGGGATGATTTCGTTGCGCAAGTCCAACTGCATCGGATTCCGTGCGCGGCAAGCTTGGCAGGCTCGGCTGACCAGCCGTACGGCCGGGCTGTCTGCCAACAGCGTTTACATATTCCGCCTGTGCCGTGCTCAGGGCACCCCTGGCATCTGCCAAATCGGCTCGGGCGCTTGCCAACTGCGCTTCGGACAACGCGACGTCGGTTCGGGTTACTTCACCAACTTCGAAGCGATCCTGTGTTGCGCGCAGTTCCTCGCCGGACACTTCAACGTTGTTCAACCTGATCTGAACGGTTTCTTCCTGAAGCAGAACGCTCAGATAGGCCGTGGTGGCCCTGAACAGAACCTGCTGTTCCCTGTCCAACAACGCCTGCCATGTCGACAGAACCGTTTCCTGGGACGATGGCTGGCCCAGAATGGACGTGCCGCCGTCGTAGACCAGCGGGCTAAGTGAAAGACCGGGAAAAAAACGCGACGGCTCGACCGTTGAAACCAAATCGCCGCTTCTGGATTTCGAATAGTCCTGACTGACACTCACAGTCCAGTCAATGATGGGGCGCAGAGTAGACAGCGCAATGGCAACATCTTCATCAGCAGCGCGTAATAACGCCCTGTTCTGTTCCAAAAGACCACTGGTGTTGTAAGCACCGATAAAGGCATCGGTCAGGTTATCCGCCCAGACATTCCGTCCCGGAGCAACGCTCAGCGCCACCCCCACAGCAAGAGTCAGGACTTTTGCAAATTTCCCTCCAGCCGTACCACGCATACCGAATATCCTTCTCAAATCAAAATTACCCTGCCCTGCTGGCAGTTTGCGCCTTTGTTTTGAACTAATCAAGGTAGTGTATTTTTCCGCTTTCAGACTATAGCGAAAAAGCACGTTCCGGCATAAATCCCGGAAGAATCGGGGCACTGGCGTTAAATGAGAAACGCCAGCTGACGCGACCTGCCGATTTATGGCCAATGCGGACAGTGCCAAGAGCGCCTTCCATAAAGATGCAGGCAATACGCCCATGATCCTTCAATTGGTCCAGCAATGCGTCAGGAACCTGCGCCACACCGCCCTGGATCATAATGGCGTCATAAGGTCCGTGTTCGGCAGCCCCTTCGGTCAATGGTCCGGTGTGCACGATGGCGTTGTCCGCATCCGTTTCCATCAACAATTCCTGCGCTTCTGACGCCCAGGTTTCGTTCTCTTCGACGGCAACAACAAGCCGCGCCATTCGTGCCGCAACAGCAGTTGAATACCCAAGAGCTGGTGCCACATCCAAAACCACGTCTTCTTTGGAAATATTAAGCGCATCCAATATCTTGGCCAAAGTCCGCGGTTCCAGCAGGCATCGACCATCATCCAAATCCATCAAGTCGCCGACATATGCCGCTTCTCGCTGTGAGTCGGGCACGAACCTTTCGCGTTCGACTTTCAGCATCGCATCAATAATTGGGAACTTGGTGACATCCGACGGCCGGACCTGCGTGTCGACCATTAAATGGCGGCGGGCTGCAAAATCTGTCATTGGATCGCTCTTGCTTGTCACTGGGTTACCGGGCTTTTGCCACATCCTGCCAGCACCGGCAACGCCTCAAACATTGAAACAGGCTCAACGAAAGAAAGATTTCGGAAATATGGTTGGCCGCGATCAGACGATCCAGCCTGGATTTTTGCAACCGACCCACTGGACGTCTTTTGTTAATGCTGATAGAAAGCCACCCATAACACCACAAGTGATTGATATCACTGAGAAAGGCGAGTTGGCGGAGTGGTGACGCAGCGGATTGCAAATCCGTGTACACCGGTTCGATTCCGGTACTCGCCTCCAATGTTTTCAACAACTTGGGTCATTTGATTTCCTCAGCTACTCGAATTTTGAAACAGGTGTTGAAACATTCATGTTTCTTTCCTGTTCCGTTCCATGCGATTTCTGGCGTCCTGCGCCTTTATTGCTAGCTCTTTTTGCCTGAACTCACCTCCATACTTTTTTAGCATTTCAACTCCAGAGTGACCCGTTACGGCCTTGACCATTTCGTCGTCGCATCCGGCCAAATAGAGCTCAATAGTTGCGTTCTTGCGCAAGCCGTGAGTGACATACTTTGCCGCTTCAGGGTGTTTCATCTTGGCTTTAATCTCGCGCATTTCCTGAGCAATAGTCCGATAACTTACTTAGCAAATGTGCCTTCCCAGATCATTGACTAGCCAAA
>JBPCWT010000107.1:0-2624 GCA_051009255.1 Ruegeria sp.
GAACTGCATCAGCGGGAGCATGATGCGGATCACTCGGTATTTCAGGGTGCCGCCCTTTGTCGGGGGACAGAAGGTTTTGGAAATGAACAGACCACCGGGTTTCAGAACGCTTTGCGCCTGATTCAGACATTCATCCAGATCTTCGACCAGATGCAGCAGGTTGAAGGCCATGACCACATCAAACGGCCCGGCGGGGGGCGTGTTTGCTTCAGCCTGAACAAAGTTCACGTTTTCGACGCCCTGATCGGCGGCGCTGCGCCTGCCAACAGCCAGCATTCCGGCAGAGAGGTCGCTGGCCGTGATGACAGCGGCATGACCGGCGAGTTTGAGCGCGGTGGTTCCTGTACCGCACCCCAGTTCAAGCACCTGATCGGATTGCCTGAGATACGAGGCGGTTCGTTCCAGCGTTTGCTCGTATGATGCCTGATCCTTGATCGGGGTTCGGGCGTATTTTTCTGCGATTCCATCCCAGAACTTTGCGGTGGCGGCCATGTCTGATCTCCTTTGGCGGCAATATACCCATGCAAAATCGAATATAAATTGCGGAATTTCGTAATTCTCTTATACAGAAATGCATGAATGCCACCCGCGAATTTGAATGGAACCACATCCGCGCGTTTCTGGCGACGGCGGAAAACGGATCGCTGTCGGCGGCGGCGCGGCAATTAAGGCAGACACAACCGACCCTTAGCCGTCAGGTTGCAGCGCTGGAGGCTGATCTGGGCGTGATGCTGTTCGAAAGGGTTGGGCGGTCGCTGGCGTTGACGCAGGCCGGTCTGGAACTGCTGGAACACACGAAATCCATGGGTGAGGCGGCAAACCGGATTGCCCTGGCGGCATCGGGTCAGGTGCAATCGGTCGAAGGACAGGTGCGCGTAACGGCCAGTGACATCATGTCGGCCTATGTGCTGCCGGATGTGCTGCGAAAGATCAGGGCGCAGGCACCGCTGTTACGGGTCGATGTCGTCGCAACAAATGATGTTCGTGACCTGATGCGGCGCGAGGCCGATATCGCCATTCGGCATGTGCGGCCCGAGCAGCCGGACCTGATTGCCAAGCTGGTACAGATGGCCAAAGCGCATCTTTATGCCTCGTCTGCTTATCTTGATCGCGCGGGTCGCCCCAAGGTCAAAGACGATTTGTCGGCGCATGATTTTGTTGGTTTCAGTGATCCGCAGCAGATGATCGACTATCTGGAACCGCTTGGCATTCGGTTGAACATGCAAAACTTTCGCCTGAGTTCACAAAGCGGGATCGTCGCGTGGGAATATGTACGGCAAGGGTTCGGCATCACCCCGATGTCAGAAGAGGTAGCCGGTGCCGACCCGATGATCGAACGCGCCCTGCCCGATATGGACGCCATCGAGTTTCCGATCTGGCTGACCACGCACCGCGAGTTGCACACCAGCAGGCGCATTCGATTGGTGTATGATCTGCTGGCCGAACACCTGTCAAAATGAAAAACGCGCCCGAAAGCGCGTTTATCGTATGGGTTTTCGAGTGGCTCAGCCGCGCAGAACGCCGCCGGTGGCCTTGGCCACCTTGTCGATGATTTTTTCTGCCACCGCCTCTATTTCTTTTTCCTTCAGCGTCTCTTCGACGGGCTGAAGGCGGACGGTGATTGCCAGTGATTTCTTGCCTTCGCCTAGGCTGCCACCGATGAATTCGTCAAAGACGCGCACATCTTCGATCAGTGCCTTGTCCGCACCAGCAGCGGCGTTGACCAGCGTCAGCGCCTCGACATCGGTGTCGACAACGAAGGCAAAGTCACGTTCGACCGCCTGAAGATCGCGCAGATGCAGCGCCGAACGCGTGGCACCGGATTTGCGCGGCATCGGCACCTGATCCGGCCAGATGGTAAAGGCAACCGCCGGTCCCTTGATGTCCATCGCCTGCAGTACACGCGGGTGCAGTTCGCCAAAGACGCCCAGTACCTTTTTGGGGCCAAGGCATATCTTGCCGTGCCGACCGGGATGCCACCATGGATCACCGTCGCGCAGGATCTGAACCTTGGCAGGTGCGCCAATGGCGGCCAGCGCAGCTTCGGCATCGGCCTTGGCGTCATAAAGGTCAACCGGGCGGGATGCGCCCTGCACATCCTTTGGACCGGTCCGTCCAACGAGCAGGCCGGAAATCTGCGTTTGCTGTTCACCGGGTTCGCCATCGTGGAAAACGGGACCGACCTCGAACAGGGACAGATCGGCGTATCCGCGCGCCTGATTGCGTGCCGCGGCCTGCAACAAACCGGGCAGCAGGTCCGGGCGCATATGGCTCATCTCTGAAGAAATCGGGTTTTCCAGCATGGTGGCATCATCGCCGCCGCCAAACAGGGCCGCCGATGCCTGATCGATGAAGGTGTAGGTGACACATTCGTTGTATCCCAGCGTCGCACAAGTCCGGCGCGCCATGGCCTGACGACGTTGTGTCGGGGTCATCACCGGTTTGGGAATTCCGTCGGTCACACGTGGCAACGGTTTGCCCTGCAGCTTGGTCAGCGATGCGATGCGCGCCACCTCTTCGACCAGATCAGCCTCGCCCATGACATCGGGACGCCAGCTGGGCACATGCGCCATGTCGCCTTCGAGACGGAAGCCGAGGCGCGTCAGGGTCTGACGCTGTTCGCT
>JBPCWT010000108.1:0-2882 GCA_051009255.1 Ruegeria sp.
GCCGAAGCGATCGAGGATGTGGGCGGCTATATCAACGCCTATACCTCGCGCGAGGTTACGGCCTATTACGCGCGCGTTCTCAAAGACGACGTGGCGCTGGCGATGGACGTTATCGGGGACATCGTTCTGAACCCGGTGTTCGATCCGCGCGAGATCGAGGTTGAACGCGGCGTGATCCTGCAGGAAATCGGGCAGGCCTATGATACGCCCGATGATGTCATCTTTGACTGGCTGCAGGAACAAAGCTACCGCGATCAGCCGCTGGGCCGTACCATCCTTGGCCCGTCAGAACGCGTCAGCGCCTTTTCCCGCGAAGATCTGTCGGGCTTCGTGGCAGAGCATTACTGCCCTGAACAGATGATCCTGTCCGCGGCAGGTGCCGTGGATCACGAGCAGCTGATGAAGACGGCGGAACAGATGTTTGGGCACCTGCAACCGCGCAAGGGCCTGATTGCTGAACCGGCCCGGTTTACCGGCGGCGAGGCCCGGCAGGATAAAGAGCTGGAGCAGGCCCATTTTGCGCTGGCGCTGGAAAGCCCCGGCTACCGCGACGACGGGATCTATACCGCGCAGATATACTCGACCGCCCTGGGCGGCGGCATGTCATCCCGCCTGTTTCAGGAAGTGCGCGAGTCGCGCGGTCTTTGCTATACGATCTTTGCGCAGACAGGCGCGTATGCCGATACGGGCACGACGACAATCTATGCAGGCACATCTGCCGATCAGGTCACGGAACTGGCCGAAATCACCATTGACGAGATGAAACGCGCCGCCGACGACATGTCAGACGAAGAAGTGGCACGCGCCCGTGCCCAGATGAAGGCCGGAATGCTGATGGGGTTGGAAAGCCCCTCGAACCGGGCCGAACGTCTGGCGCGTCTGGTACAGATCTGGGGCAAGGTTCCCTTGCTGGAAGATACAGTCGCAAAGATTGACGCGGTATCAACCGAACAGGTGCGCAATTTTGCCGAACAGATGGCAGCCACCGCGCCGGCCGCGCTTGCGCTATACGGTCCGGTCACCGGCGCGCCGTCGCTGGCGGACTTGCAGGAGAGGCGCGCGGCGTAATGCTTTTGGGCAGGCGCAAGCTGAAACTCGAAACCGAGCGGCTGAGTCTTCGTCCGCCCGCACATTCGGATTTTCACGACTGGGCGGCCCTACGGCGTGCATCCAAGGACTTTCTGACCCCGTGGGAGCCGGTCTGGGCGCAGGATCATCTAAGCCGCAAGTCGTTCACAAACCGGGTGTATTGGGCACAAAGGTCAGTCGCCAACGGGTTTGCCATTCCGTTATTCGTGTTTCGCCGGGAAGATGACGTGCTGTTGGGCGCAATAACGCTGGACAATATCCGTCGCGGCCCCGCGCAGGCGGGAACCATGGGCTACTGGACCGGTCAGGCCTTTGCCCGACGCGGATACATGCGTGAGGCCATTGGTGTGCTGGTTCATTATGCCTTTGCCCGGCTGGACCTGAGCCGGATCGAGGCCGCCTGCCTGCCGGAAAACGCAGCCTCGCGCGGGCTTCTGGAAAGTGCGGGTTTCAAATACGAAGGTGTTGCGCAATCGTATTTGCAGATCAACGGGCGTTGGCGGACTCATGTTCTGTATGCCAGCCTCAGGTCAGACCGGCGCGGTCGCACGGATGCCGGTTAAGGCCCGCCCGGACGCACCCTTGGGTTTTTGAGTATTTTTGAAAAGGTGAAGCACGCGGGCGTGACTTGCCAATACGATGCGCTACACTCTAGCCATGTTGCGGCTTTTGTTGGCATTGGTGCTGATTGCAGGTGGCGCGGCGGCGCAGGAGCGGCGGCCGAGCCATTGCATTGCCATTGCCGATAGTGCGCCCGGAATCGAGTTCCTGCAAAAGGCCGCATGGAGCGATCCTGTGGCAGAGTTTTCGGTCAGGATCAGCTATATCTCTCATGCCTCGTTTCTGATTCAGACGCGCGGCGGTTTGAACATGGTCACGGATTTCACCGGATTTATCGGCGGGGCGGATTTCATTCCTGATGTCGTGACCATGAACCACGCGCATGGAACCCATTGGACGGCGAATCCCGACCCGGCGATCCCGCATGTTCTGGAAGGCTGGGGGCCATTCGGACTGGGCATCGATCATCACCTTGATCTGGGCGAGGTACTGGTGCGCAATGTCTCGACCGATATCCGGTCAGTTTATGGCGGGGTCGAGGAACGCGGCAACTCGATCTTTGTCTTCGAGGTCGAGGGGATGTGTATCGGGCATCTGGGGCATCTTCACCATGTTCCGTCCGATGAGCAGTTTGCTGCATTGGGCCGGATGGATGTGGTTATGGCCGCGGTAGATGGCGGAACGACCATGCCATTGCCCGAAATGATTTCGGTCCTGCGACGCCTGAAAAGTTCTGTCATAATTCCGATGCACTGGTTTTCAGGCTATTCGCTGGAGAATTTTATCGTGGGTATCCGCGATGATTTTCCGGTGGTGCGGGATGGGGTGTCGGAATTCGAGGTCTCATTGCGCGCGCTTCCTGACCGACCAACGGTGATTATTCTTGAACCACGTTACCTGATCGAACTCGAATAGGGCTTGTCCGAGTGCCATTGCTTGGGCATGGATTGGGAATGGAACTGAACCCCGCCGACGAAACCTTTGCCCAACGCATCCAGAGCCAGATCGGCAATGATGTCCTGCGCCAGATCGAGGCGCGATACCTGGAAGAGCCGCGCAATCGGTTTTCCGGTCAAGCCGGTGTGCTGGCCCTGCCGCGCACGACAGAAGAGGTATCCGCGCTGGTGTGTCTGGCCTCGGACGCGCGGGTCCCGGTGGTGCCCTACGGCGGTGGTACGGGGCTGGTTGGCGGGCAGGTGATGCCCGAGGGACCTGCGCCGCTTGTGATCTCG
>JBPCWT010000109.1:0-10754 GCA_051009255.1 Ruegeria sp.
ATGCAGGGAACCGCAAGGGCCAGCAAATAAACCTGTCCGTACACATTAGCTTTCTCATTTCCAGGAAGATTTTCGATGTCTGCAAACAGCCAGATGTTGACCACTGCAACAGTGCTGGCGCCGCCGATCAATGCAATTCGGCCAAGAGTTTGCATTGTTGTGTGAAGCGCCCGCTCTGTGTCTGCATCCAAAGGTGTTCCGTCCGGGGCAACCCGTGGCACCGCTTCGACAGACATCGCGTCCGCGACCGAATCTTGAACAACGTATCCGCAAGGGGCAAGGACTACGGCCAGCACATACCAAGAAGTCGTGGACATAATTTCCGGCATCCAATCCACGCGGGTTGCAAGACCGAACATGATCAACAAGCTTGATGTAATCAATGAAGCGCCGACAAAGACAAGCAGCGACTTCCAGCGCCAGATCAAGTCGACCAGATGACCAAGCGGCATCTTTAGCGCCCATGGCAACCCGGCCCAAAACGCAAGCCCGGCAATGAATGCTGCCGAAACGTCCATGTATTCTTTTACAAAGAACGTGCCGACAATGGCAGTAAGCCCCTGCGCCCCGGCGGCAAAGTAGACCATTAATGGCGGCAGAAACGACCAGCGGAATTGACGGCCAAGGTCCAGAAATATGGCATCGAACCAGCCTGGACGCTTTGCCGCCAGGGTCATAGCGGCCTGATTTTTAACCCGGTGATGCGGTTGCCTTCACGTTCAGTGACTTCAAATCTGAATCCATGAAACGAGAACACCTGACCGACATCCGGGATCATCTGTGCCTCGTGAATTACCAATCCGGCAATCGTGTTGGCTTCTTCATCGGGCAATGACCAGTCCATAGCCCTGTTCATGTCCCGAATGGTCATCGCACCCTCTGCCAGATACTGACCGTCTTCAGTTCTGGTCACTGGAACTTCTTCCTCGATATCAAATTCGTCGGCGATTTCGCCAACGATTTCTTCCAGAATATCTTCCAGTGTTATCAGTCCGCGCAGCGAACCATACTCGTCCACAACCAGCGCGAAGTGCCCACGCATCCGCAAGAACTCGCGCATTTGGTCATCCAGCGTTGTGGTTTCCGGAACAAAATAGGGGTCGTTGGCTACCTTGGTTACATCAAAGCTTTTTAATTGTTCCGTGTCACCTTCGGTACCGCCAACTTGGGCATACATGGCGCGGAACAAATCCTTGGCGTGAACAACGCCAATGATGTTTTCCGGTTCATCACGAAACACAGGCAAACGTGTGTGCCGACTTTGAAGGCATTTGCGCAGAATTTCTTCGGGTTCGGCGTCGGCGTCGATCATTTCGATGTTCGAACGGTGCAACATGATTTCTTCGACGGCACGCTCGCCAAGATCCAGCGCACCCAAAATCCGGTCGCGATCTTCCTTTTCAACCACACCTTCTGAATGGCCCAGTTGCAGCGCGCCGGCAATTTCCTCACGAACAGCCAGAATGTGACTGTCGGGGTCAATCTGCACGCCAAACACACGCAGAACACCGCGAACCAGCAAGCGCACGGCTGCCACGATCGGTGCAAACAGAGTGACAACAACGCCAATAGCCGGTGCAACTGCCGCGGCGGCTTTTTCGGCATTTGTTATCGCGTAGGTCTTTGGCAGCACTTCGGCAAAAATCAGAACTAATAGGGTCATAACCAGCGTTGCCAATGCCACGCCGCTTTCGCCAAAAAGCCGCGTAAACAACGCGGTCGCCAGCGAAGCAGCAAGTATGTTGACCAGGTTGTTCCCCAAAAGAACCGAACCGATCAGCCGCTCGTTGTCTTCTGTAATGTCCAGAGCTTTTTGGGCACCACGAGAACCTTTATCGGCCTGTGATCTCAGTTTACCTCGAGAGGAAGCAGTCAGCGCAGTTTCTGAGCCAGAAAAGAAGGCCGAAAGTACGAGAAGTAAAAGAATAGAGCCGCTTGTTATCCAAAAGGCGCTGTCGATCAAAGAAGGGTTGGGTTCCATCGGTCCGTTATTGTTCTTGTGCTGTATTCGTTATGGGGCCGCAATCGCACCCAATCAAGGGCTTAGCCCTTGTCTTTCGCCAGTGGGTGGTGCTCTAGCACCAGTTCTGAGAGTCTTTCATTCAGGACATGCGTATAGATTTCCGTTGTCGCCACATCCGCATGTCCCAGCAATGTCTGTATCGAACGCAGGTCTGCGCCGTTCGCCAGCAGATGCGTGGCAAAAGCATGCCGCAGTGTATGCGGAGTCACTTTTTCCGGGCTCACACCACCTTGAACTGCCAGTTCCTTGACCAGAAGAAAAAAGCGGTGCCTAGTCAAGTGGCCGGATTTGCCGCGAGATGGAAACAGAAAACGGGACGCTTGGCCGCCTTGGCCCGTGACAATTTCTTCGGCTTCGTCCCTGACGAATAACCAGTTGGCCAATGCCTCACGCGCGGGGGGTGACAGGGGAACCATCCGCTCCTTACCGCCTTTTCCAAGGATCAGCAGCATCCGAGGATCACCCCGCGCTGATGAAACGGGCAGGGACACAAGCTCTGTTACCCGCATGCCAGTGGCGTAAAGCAACTCCATCAGGCAAGTATTGCGAACGCGATCGGCGGCGCTGCGACCTGTCGCGCGGGCCGCGTCAAGCAATCGGTCAACTTCAATTACGTCGAGTGTTTTCGGCAGGCGTTTTTGCCGCCCCGGCCCCTTGATCTGGATTGCAGGGTTGTCCTGTCGCCATCCTTCTTCGAATGCAAAGCGGTAAAGCTGCTTTATCGCGGACAATCGACGCGCCCGGGTCGAACGCGACAATCCCTGAGCGTCACAGTCAATCAGGTACCTTTCAACCAGATCACGGTCAGCGGCCTGAAACCCTGATTTGCGCCGGTCCAGCCAGCCTGAAAAATCTTTCAGGTCGCGGCCATAGGCCAGCAAAGTATTGGTTGCGGCACCCAGTTCAGCGGCCTGCGCTTCCAGAAAAGTGGAAATCCACTGAACCTGGGCACCGGGTGCACTCATTGCCCGTTTCCGTTCAGGATCATCAACTGCAACGCTGCGCGGCGCGCGGTATCTTCCAACCCAACCTTGCGAAATGCTGCCACCGCAGCCGTCAAATCAACCAAATTCCCACGCGCACCGTAGGCAAACAGTTGCATGGATTCCAGAATTGCTTCGCCCAACTGACCGTTGTCCAACATTGCCTTGATGTCAGAGGGCACGGGGGCCGACCAAGCGAATCCTTCGGCGATAGCGTCGGCCAAAGGCGAAGGGGATTGCGCACGGCCCGGATCGCCCTGTGCCAGAGCAGAAAGAAACAGGTTTTCTTCAGTGGGCGAAGGAATGGACAACGCCGCACTCTCATAATTTTCTGACAACAGCAGAATGCGCCACCGAAGGTCTTCGACGTTCTGATTAGGCAATGAAACTTTGGACAAATCCTCAGAAAACAGTTCGGCAAAAGGTACTTCTAACCCAACCGATTGCACCGCCTTCCAAGCACTAGGCAGTGTTTTTTCTATGGCCTTGGGGTTTCCGGACATTAGTGCCGTGTCAAAGCGCTGTACGGCTGCAACCCGGTCCCAAACACCACCGGAAGCGGCAGGAGAGCGCTCGGTGTAAAGACCCAGCAATTGATTTGGGGTTAGTGCGCCAATTCTTGTCAAACGCTCGGCGGCTTCGATCTGGGCCTTCCAGCCTGCGACGTCCCGAAGATCGGCATTGGCGAATGCGCGGGGAAGCGACGCTGTCGGCAGGCGCTCTCCAATTGTCTCAAAAAGCCGGAAAGTTAACGGATCAGGATTGTCAGGTTGCGGCAGATAGGCGGCGCCCTCAAAGAATTCGGGACTGAGGAAACGATCCAGCAAGTTCAGTTTGTCGATTGGCATTACCTGCAGGGCATGCGCAACCTCAAGCGTCAGCGCCGCAGAGTTCCAATCCCCACGACGGGCCTTGCAAAAAATCTGGGCCGAGTAGTCTTGAGAAAGGTAAGGCTGCGCAATCAGCGACGTGCAACTGCGATCCTCGTCACCAGTCAACAAGGTCGCATTAAACCATCGCTGAAACCGCGCCCTGGTGTCTGTGGGTCCGGCGACCTGCACAAGGGATTGCGCAGGGTCCGTAGCCCCCAATTCCATCAATCTGTCGAGACGCGCCAACAGCAGCGTCTCGTCCGCGCCAGTGCCAGCCGGGGCTCTGGATTCAGATAAGAGCAATGTAAACAGCAGGCGTTGCATTGCAGGGTTGCCGCGAACCGGGATGTCTGTGATCAATTCGGCAATGAGGTCTGGATCGCTACCGTTCCACAAATCGACCGGCAGCCCGGTGACAGAAGACGAGACCAGTCCAAGCGGACGAGAAAGTTCCTCTAGCGGCGCAACCTCAATTCTTGGGTGCATTCCGGTTTCGGTAATCGGCGGCTCTAACAGAACGGTACCGGGCAGGTTTTCGGGTGGATTTTCCAGCCACTCAATTGCAGAGAGGGGTTGTTGCGCAAATGCTGAACCTGCAACGCACAGCGCGATCAGCGCCGTTCTAGTTAGCATCAAGTTTCACCGGCTCACGGATTTCGCTTTTCGGCGCAGAGAAATCTACCCCGAACAAAGGGCCGATATAGGCATAAGCCACCAACCCGATGAAGCTCAGGCAAACAATGTATATCAGGAACTTGATCAGGCGACCCATGGTTCAACGCTGCCCCAATTTTCTATTTTGACCAAAAGTATAGCTGGCATTTTTCCCAAGATCACGTCATTCACGATGAAATGAGCGAAATTAAGCATAACACGTCCCAACCTGACACAGTTTCGAACTTTGCTCTGCACAAAACTGTCGTGATGGTCGGTATGATGGGGGCCGGTAAAACGGCAGTAGGCCGAGCTTTGGCCGCGCGGCTTGGCGTTCCGTTTCTGGATAGTGATGCCGAGATAGTATCCGCAGCCAACATGTCGATCCCAGAGATATTTGAAAGGGATGGAGAAGCATTTTTTCGCAAAAAGGAAAGTCAGGTGATCGGCCGTCTTTTGGACGAAAAAAAGTGTGTTCTTTCAACTGGTGGCGGCGCGTTTTTGTCAGATGAAAACAGGAACATGATTTCGGATCGCGGAGTTTCCGTTTGGTTGAGAGCAGACCTGAATGTCCTTTGGAACCGGGTAAAACACAAGGATACGCGCCCATTACTGCGCACCGCGGACCCTTACGCAACTCTGAAGTTATTGTACGAGCAGCGGGTTCCGATTTACTCGCAGGCCGATTTGGCCGTTGAATCGGATTCCGAAACCGCTATTGAAAACATGGCCGATCGGGTGTTGGCCGCGCTGGAAACCCGTCCTGATGTATTGGAACTTAAGTAAATGCTTCAGACAGTGAATGTCGCTCTGGGAGAGCGATCTTACAACGTAGAGATTGGGCCAAATCTGTTGACAGAAGCGGGTGCAAGAATCGCACCCTTGTTGCCCAGGAAAAAAGTTGCAGTTCTGACCGACGAAACAGTTGCAGACTTCCATCTGGAAGGGTTGCGCGCGGGTCTCGCATCAGAGGGTATTGAATTGACCGCGCTGGCCCTGCCGGTCGGTGAAGCAACCAAAAGCTGGCCGCATTTTGAACGGGCCGTAGAATGGCTGTTGTCCGAAAGAGTAGAACGCCGGGATGTTGTGATAGCCCTTGGTGGCGGAGTGATTGGTGATCTGGCCGGGTTTGCGGCTGCGGTACTGCGCCGGGGGGTGCGGTTTGTGCAAATTCCAACATCTTTGCTGGCGCAGGTTGACAGTTCCGTGGGCGGAAAGACTGGAATTAACGCCCCACAGGGAAAGAACCTCATCGGCGCGTTCCATCAGCCATCGCTTGTATTGGCTGACACGTCAGTTTTGGGCACGCTGACAGCCCGAGATTTCCTTGCCGGATATGGCGAGGTGGTCAAGTATGGCCTTTTGGGTGACGCGGATTTTTTTGAATGGTTAGAGGTGTATGGTCCTGCGTTGTCCGCCGGTAACATGGACGCCAGAGTTCAGGCAGTCACTCGTTCTGTACAGATGAAAGCCGACATCGTTGCGCGGGATGAGACAGAGCAGGGCGACCGCGCGCTGCTGAACCTGGGACATACCTTTTGCCACGCTCTGGAAGCAGCGACGGGTTATTCTGATCGTTTGTTGCACGGTGAAGGCGTGGCGATCGGGTGCGCGCTGGCTTTTGAACTTTCCGCCCGACTGGGCCTGTGTTCGCAGGAGGACCCAAGCCGCGTGCGAGCGCACCTAAAGGCAATGGGTATGAAAACTGATTTGTCGGATATTCCCGGCCCGCTGCCCCCAGCGCAATCATTGGTTGAACTGATGGCACAGGACAAGAAAGTGATCGACGGTCAGTTACGATTTATTTTGGCGCACGGTATCGGTCAGGCATTTGTAACTTCGGACGTGCCTGGGGGCGAAGTTCTGTCCGTACTTGAGGATGCTCTGGCAACTTGTTGATTCAGTAAGATTTATCTGCCCTGAATTACCATAAGTTCGCCAATGTTTTCACGTGTGATGTAACCAACCATTCGGCCATTGTCTGTGCAAACGGCGATTGCAGGCGCGCCGTTGTGTAATCCATCAAGAACCATTTCTAAACCTGCGGTTAATGGGACCTGAGGGATGTCTTTCTCCATTACTGATGTTGCAGGGTCAGATAGTGGATGATCACCGGCAAGTGCCGCAAACAGTTTTGCACGGGTAACGAAACCCAACAGTTCCCTGCCTTCGCCCAATACCGGGAATTCGTGTTGCGTTGTGTGAATGACTGCTTGCGCGGCAGTATTTAACGTATCGCGCGGTGACAGCGCCTCGAATGACGTTATCATGGCATCGCGTGCAAGAACCCGACGCGCAACCGAGCGCATGGCGACATCCTGACTTTCTGCGCTTGCGGCGATGAAAACAAAGACAGCGATCAAAACAAGGATAGGGTTGCCCGTACTCAACCCCAGAAAGCCCAACATTACGGCCACCATTTGACCGCCAATCGCCGCCACCCGCGTAGCTTTGACCCGATCCATCCTCATACACAAAACAGCGCGAAAGACGCGGCCGCCATCCATTGGAAACGCCGGGATCATGTTAAATACGGCCAGGAACAGGTTTACGAAGGCAAGACGGCTCAACAGGTCAGTCCGGGTTGAATCCATTTGGGTTAATGTTTCAATCTGCAATCTGGCGCCCAGCACAATCAGAATGCCCCAAATCAGGACATTCACCGCGGGCCCCGCAAGAGCAACCATGACTTCTTGCATGGGTTTTTCCGGCATACGTTCCAGCCGCGCCAAGCCGCCTATAGGCAATAGTGTGATGTCTGGGGTTTTGATACCGTAACGTTTTGCCATCAGGGCGTGGCCAAACTCGTGGGCTACAACGCAAGCAAACAAAGACAGGACAAAAAACAGGTTTTCAACTGCCGCTACCCAACCACCGTCAGAGTAGGCGGCAAACCCAACCCAGGCCAGCAACAGAAAAAACGTAACATGAACCCTTAGTTCCGAACCGAACAATCGGCCGAGCGAAAGGGACCATGTCATGTAATGCCTCCAAAAATCTTAGAAGGGAATCTCGTCGTCGTCGATTCCACCAGATGCCGGGGCCGGAGATCCAGACGGCGCGCCATAAGGGTCACTTTGCCCACCCCTGTAATCGCCTCCAGCCTGTCCGCCGCCAATGCCGCCACCGCCTTCACCGCGATTGTCCAGCATTACGAGCGTTGCGTTGAAACCCTGCAGGACGACTTCCGTAGAATACCGGTCCTGTCCTGATTGGTCCTGCCACTTCCGGGTTTGCAATTGACCCTCAAGATAAACTTTTGAACCCTTACGCAGGTATTGTTCAGCGACTCGCACCAAACCTTCGTTAAAGATTGCGACCGAATGCCACTCTGTCCGTTCACGTCGCTCACCGGTGTTGCGGTCCTTCCAGTTTTCCGAGGTTGCAACCCGCAGGTTACAAACCTTACCGCCGTTCTGGAATGTCCTCACCTCTGGATCGCGACCGAGATTACCGACCAGAATGACCTTATTGACTGAACCCGCCATGAATTTCCCCGTTTTTTTACGACTCGATTAATCCCGAATCTGGTGACCCGGTGCACGTGACCCTATACGGCCTGCTTTACGGTTAACACAATGTTGAGGTAGCCAGAGATTTGCAAGGTCAGGCAGGCTGCGGTTAACCACGCTTTCATTTTTGCGTGGAACATCTATAATCGTCGGATGGCTCAATGAGCAGGGTATTCCTGAATGCGTTTACTGGTTGGAAGTTTGTCTGTTGTGTGTTTGGTGTTTGCATCGGCCCCTTCTCAGGCCGAGACTCTGTCTTCCAAAAACCGCAAGAACATCTTTCTCAAGCAAGCAAAGGTGTTGGATTCTCGTGCGGCCTCGCAGTACAGGGATTCCGAACGGCTGAAGCCTAAGACCGCTCAGCCAGGATTTAACAAACGCTACGCCGGAAAATACAAGGGTCAGTATTTGCAGATGGCCCGTGATGCGGCGCGCCAACATAGTGTGCCCGAAGATCTGTTTTTACGTCTGGTGCAGCAGGAATCTGGTTGGAACCCTACGGCCAAATCGCACAAGGGCGCATTGGGTCTGGCACAGCTTATGCCGCAAACGGCCCGGTTGTTGGGTGTGAACCCTCATGACCCACGGCAAAATCTGGAAGGTGGTGCGCGCTACCTTGCGTGGCAGTACCGCAAATTCAAATCATGGCGCCTTGCACTGGCTGCATACAACGCCGGGCCAGAAGCCGTAGAACGGCATGGCGGCGTGCCGCCATATGCTGAAACCCAGAACTATGTAAAAGTTATCTGGGGCAGCTGACCGGCAAAGCTTTCAGCGGAAACTCATCTCTGCAGAATTCACAATAAATAAAAGGGCAAGCACATGCCCCCTTAGTGTTTTCGTACCTTATCATTCGGCTGCGATTTTGATCACCGGTTCCATCCGGGCAAGGATGTCTTCGGCCAGATGGCATTTAACCTGATGGCCGTCAGCCAAGGTTTGCACAGGGGGTACTTCCTGTTCACACAGACCACCCGGAACCTCGGGCTTCCAACGGCAGCGGGTCTGGAATGGGCATCCCGGCGGCGGGTCCATCGCCGACGGAATGTCGCCCTCCAGCACGATGTGCTGTTTTTCCACTGACGTATCCGCGATTGGAACGGCTGACAAAAGCGCCTCTGTATAGGGATGATACGGGGGCGAGAATACTTGATCAGTTGTGCCAAGTTCCACCACATGCCCAAGGTACATGACCATCACACGGTCGCTGAGGTAGCGCACAATTGACAAGTCGTGGCTGATGAACAACAGCGTCGTCTTTTGCTCGCGCTGAATTTCCATCAATAGGTCAGTCACCGCTGCCTGTACCGAAACGTCCAGTGCTGAAACTGGTTCGTCCGCAACAACAATCCGCGCATCACCGGCAAAGGCGCGGGCAATACCAACACGCTGTTTCTGACCACCAGAAAGCTGTCGAGGCATTCGGTCTGCAAAAGCACGCGGCAGCTTCACCAAATCCAAAAGCTCCAGCATCCGTTTTTTGCGTTCTGCCTCGGATTTACCAATGCCAAAAATCTCCAGCGCCCGAATAATCTGGCGGCCAACTGTCATTGATGGATTTAGGGTGTCGAACGGGTTCTGGAACACCATCTGAACCTCGCCTACGGTCTTTGCATCGCGTTCTTCGATGGGCACCTGTTCGATGTTGCGATTGTCCAGCAAAATCTGGCCGTCAGTCGCCGTTTCAAGCCCCATAAGAACCTTGGCGAATGTCGACTTGCCGCAACCGGACTCACCAACAATGGCCAACGTTTCAGACTCGTGGGCCTCAAAGCTCAGGGTTTCGTTTGCCTTGACGACTTTCTTGTCACCACCGCCAAACAGCGCATTAGCGGCTACCTCATAGTACTTCTTGAGGTTATCCATCTTGAGGACAGTTTTACCAATTTCACCCTTTACCTTTTGATCGGCCAAGATGATCGGCGCATTCCAGTCAATCTCATTGAACTTAAGGCACCGTGTATGGTGGCGATCGTTGCCGGGCACGGCTTCCATCAAAATTTCCTGTGAATCACAGCGACCTTCTTCGAAGTAATCGCAACGCGGCCCAAAGTTACAGCCGGGTGGGCGTTCGTGCGGAAGCGGGAAATTGCCCGGAATGGCCACCAACGGGCGAGAGTTTTTGTCAGCCCCCGGCAGCGGGATCGAACGGAACAACGCTTGTGTATAAGGGTGCTGCATCTCGTCGAACACATCATGGATTGATCCGCGTTCGACCGCTTCGCCAGAATACATGACGCACAATCGGTCACAGGTTTCCAAGACCAGACCAAGGTTGTGGCTAATGAACAGCATCGATGTGCCGTACTTCTTTCCCAGATCCTTGACCAGCTCTACCACGGCGGCCTCTACAGTCACGTCAAGCGCCGTTGTCGGTTCATCAAGGATCAGCAGCGCCGGTTTGGACATCAGCGCCATGGCAATTACGATGCGCTGCTGTTGACCGCCTGACAATTGGTGGGGAAAGCTGTTCAGCATCCGTTCGGGGTCGGGTAACCTCACATCCGTGACGACTTCCAGCGCACGCGCATATGCTTCTTCTTTGCCCACGCCTTCGTGAATCATCGGAACTTCCATCAGCTGCTTGCCGATTTTCATTGCCGGGTTCAGCGAGGCCATGGGTTCCTGATAGATCATTGCGATCTCGGAGCCACGAATGTCCCGCAACTCCTCCGCGCTCATCTCGCTCAGGTCGCGCCCCTTGAACTTG
>JBPCWT010000110.1:0-4593 GCA_051009255.1 Ruegeria sp.
TTCGACCGGGGTTTCCCGGCCAAAGATCGACACAGAAACCTTGAGTTTCTGGCTGTCGTCGTCGACCCCTTCGACCATGCCGTCGAAATCTTCGAACGGGCCGTCGTTGACCTTGACCTTTTCGCCCACTTCGAAGGTGATCATCAGCTTGGGCGCTTCTTCACCTTCTTGTACGCGGTTGAGGATCTGGTTCACCTCGGCATCGCGCATCGGCATTGGACGGCCCTGTGGACCAAGGAAGCCTGTAACCCGGTTGATCGAGTTTACCAGGTGATAGCCCTGATCGGACATTTCCATGTGAACCAGCACGTAACCGGGCATAAAGCGGCGTTCGGTCGTGACCTTCTTGCCCCGGCGCACCTCGATGACTTCTTCGGTGGGCACCAGTACTTCGTCGATCTCGTCCTCAAGGCCCTGTTCGGCAACCGAGGTGCGAATCTGTTCTGCGATCTTTTTTTCGAAATTCGAAAGAACGCTGACCGAGTACCACCGTTTCGCCATGAACCTGTCGTCCTTGTTTGCCTTTGGCGCGTTCACGATGCGAACGCACCCGTAATTGAAATCATTCACGGCCCTGCCGCGTCATCCGGAACAAAAAGCGGCGCGCAGCCCGAATCGCCACACGCCTATCCCGAAAGGTTTCGCGTCACCTACTCTTCCACGGCGCGCTTCGCAAGAGGGACCGTTGAAATTGCGGCAAAGAAATGGCGTCTTTGACCTGCGTTCGGGGGTTCTTAGCTGAACGCCCCAAGGACAACCTGCAACCCGCCGCGGATGGCCAGATCGACCAGGGCAAAGAATACAGCCGTCAGCGCCGCCATGATGAACACCATTACCGTGGTCAACAATACTTCGCGCCGTGTCGGCCAGACGACCTTTGCGACTTCGGCGCGGACCTGCTGAATGAACTGGATCGGGTTGGTGGTGGCCATTTGGCTTTATCTCTCTGCTAGCGAATGGGCCGGACATAGCCGGGCATTGCGGCGATTTCAAGGGTGACAGGTTCGATGAACGCGCGCCAAAGCCCGTTCCGGCATTTTTCAGGGCTTTGGGCGGTCATCCCACTCGTCATTGAGTATCCGCCGCGCGTCCCCTTCGGGGTCGTCATACTGGTTTGACCGTACGGTATAGATGAACGCGACAAGTCCAATACCGCCCAACAGCAGGGATATTGGTATCAGGTAGGCCAGCACTTCCATAGGTTCACCTTAGCCGCAGAGCGTTCAGGGACACCGTAATGGACGAGGTCGACATCGCCAATGCGGCAACCAGCGGCGTCGCCAGCCCGGCAACGGCCAGTGGAACCGCTATTACGTTGTAGACCGTGGCGATCCGGAAATTCTCGCGAATCCGTTTGGTCGCCTTGACCGCCGTGTCGCAGGCATCGGCAATTGGTGACAGATCGTTGCCCAGCAATACGATATCCGACGCCACACGCGCCGCGTCCAGCGCCGAGGCGGGTGAAATCGAAACGTGGGCCGCAGCCAGCGCGGCGGTATCATTCAGACCGTCGCCGACCATCAGAACCCTGCTGCCTTTGTCCGCAAGGGTCTGAACATATTGCGCCTTGTCCTGTGGCAGTGCCTCGGCTTTCCAGTTCCGGATGCCCAGACGTTCAGCCAGCGTTCGAACTGCGCCCTGTGTATCGCCGGACACAAGGATGACATTCTTGCCTGCCGCGCGAAAGGCATTCACGGCCTCTGCCGCGCCGGGGCGCAGCGCATCCGTAAACATGAAGGGCATCGGTGCGCCGTCACCCACGGCCAGCCACACAGCGGTCTGTTCGCCGTTGGTCCCGCCGACCCAGGCCGCACGGCCCAGCCTGACACGCCGCCCGTCGAACTCTGCCTCGGTCCCAAAGCCCGGCACCTCTGTCAGGTTTTCGACGTTGGCAGGTGTTATCCCGGCGTCGCGTGCCGCGCGGGTCAAAGCAACGGAAAGCGGGTGAGACGAAGCCTCTGCCAGGGCAAGCGCGACCTTGAGACCGGCTTGCGCGTGGTCATCCAGATTGGTCAGTTCCGGCGTTCCTGCGGTCAATGTCCCGGTTTTGTCGAATACTACCGTATCGACCTCGGCCAGACGTTCCAGCGCTGTTGCGTGTTTGATCAACATACCCTTGCGGAACAACCGGCCCGAAGCCGCCGTTGTCACTGCGGGTACTGCCAGACCCAGCGCACAGGGGCAGGTGATGATCAGAACTGCCGCCGCAATGTTCAGCGCTGTCCTGATATCGCCGGAATAGATGTACCAACCCAAAAAGCTGAGTGCTGACAGGATGTGAACGCCCGGTGCGTAAAGTTTGGCCGCCTTGTCGGCCAGGGATGTGTATCGAGACCGACCGGATTCGGCGATGGCCACCAGATCGGCCATGCGGTGCAGCGACGTATCCTCGCCCACGGCGGTTGCCCGGATGGTCAGCGGGCCGGTCAGGTTAACCTCGCCTGCGCTGACCGGCATTCCAATCTCGGCAAATACCGGCAGCGTCTCGCCTGTCAGCAGGGATCGATCCAGTTCGGACTGCCCGGTGACAATCTCGCCATCCACCGGCATCCGCCCACCGGGGCGTACAAGGATCAGGTCACCTACGCTGAGCGCGGCAACCGCAACCTCGTGTTCGGCACCGTTGACCAACCGAATTGCACGGGGCACTTCCAGAGCTGTCAATTCCTCGGCGGCGGATCGGGCGGCGGCACGCGTGCGATAATCCAGATAGCGACCGGCCAGCAGAAAAAAGGTCAGCGTAAGTGCTGCGTCAAAATAGGCGTGTTCGCCGCTTAACGCGGTTTCCCAAAGCGACGTGATCAGGGCGAGGATGATCGCCAGCACGATCGGCACGTCCATGTTCAGTCGCCGAACGCGCAGGGCGCCCCAGGCGTTGTCGAAAAACGGCTTTGCAGAAAACGCGATGGCAGGCAGCGCGATGGCAGCCGAAATCCAATGGAACATGTCCCGCGTTGCGTCCGTGGCGCCGGACCAGACTGAAACCGACAGCAGCATGACGTTCATCGAGGCAAAACCGGCCACCGCCAGACGCATCAGCAGATCACGACCCGCCTTGTCCGACTGTGTTGCCGACAGCGTTGCGGAATCAAGCTCGTGTGCCTCGTACCCTGCGCGTTCCAAAACCGGGATCAGGTCAATCGCGCGGATTTCAGGCGCGGCCTGCACCATCGCTCTTTTCAGGGTCAGGTTGACGCGCGCACTGTCGACACCCGGATGCGCGTTCAACTCACGCTCGACCGTTGCAATGCAGCCCGAGCAATGGATGCCGGGCAATGACAGGGCAATCTGGGTGCCGCTTGGGGTTGGTTCAACGGCTTCCGTTGGCGTGGCAGCGCAACCGGGACAGGCGGCTGCGCCGGGGGTGATTTGCGTGTTCATCGCATCACCCCTTTACGTAGAGACCAATGCTCTGGGAATAGGCCGACCCGCTCTGGTCTTTTGCGGCGACACGAACATTCCAGTTGCCGGGATTAAGTTCCGCAACAGCGACATAGGCCAGCCCGTCATAGGTAAACTCGGGCGCAAAATCATCCCGGACGTGGGTCGGGCGGCCAATCACAACCTGCAGATCGTCAACCCGAACGGGGTTTCCCTGCTGATCGGCGATGCGAATGATTACCAGCCCGCCCTTGGCCTCTACATCTGTGATCCAGCCCAGCGCCTGTTGTCCCTGAAGGCGGCTGTTGAATTCCTGACTGGCGACGTAAGAGTTCTTGACCACCAGCCCGGGAAAGGTTTTGACCGCGTTATAGGCAAGGATAACGTTGACCGAGATGATCACCGCAAAGGCTGCCACGAAAATGGCCAGCGCGTGTTTGCCCGTGAATTGGCGTTCAGCCATAATCAGTTCCCTCGCCCATTAAACGTGGTGTCCTTGTAGGCCCTTTCGGTACTGGCCAGATCCTCGACCCATATGCGAACCGGCGTCGAGGCGACGGCCGAGGGTTCCGCGTCCTTGGACGCCACAATGTAAACCCGCGTCAGCTGTGCCGTATCTGCAGGGACGTTCACCGTATCCAGATCCGTGCCTTCGATCTGAACGCGCATCGCGGGGTCACCGGTCAGCGACAATTTGAACAGCCGCTCTTCGCCGTGCTTGTTGCGCAGGCGTACGTCATAGGTGTTGCGGATCGAACCGTCGGACATGGTCACGAATGTGGGGTTACGCACCGGCGCAACCGTCAGGTCGATGTCGGACCGAATGAACAGCGCAAACAGCAGTGCAAACCCGATCAGGGACCAAAGCGACGTGTACATGATCGTGCGGGGGCGCAAGATGTGTTTCCAGATATCCTTGGGCGAGTGTCCGGCGCGTTCGCGGGTTTCGTCGCTGAGCGCCATGTAATCGATCAGGCCGCGCGGTTTGCCGATCTTGGCCATCATATCGTCGCAGGCATCGATACACAGCGCACAGGTAATGCATTCAAGCTGCTGGCCGTCGCGGATGTCGATTCCGACGGGGCAGACGTTGACGCAGGCCATGCAGTCGATGCAATCGCCCAGTTCGGACTCTGCCGTGCGCTTGCCCTTGCCGCGCGGTTCACCGCGCCATTCGCGGTACCCGACAACCAACGTATCCTCGTCCATCAT
>JBPCWT010000111.1:0-5669 GCA_051009255.1 Ruegeria sp.
GTCAACACCGCGTTCAAAACGGTAACGGGCGTCCGAGTTAATCTTGAGCGCACGACCTGCCAGCGCAATCTGAATGTGATCCCAAAACGCACTTTCAAGAAAGACGTTTACCGTTTCCTCGGTGCAGCCGGTTTCCTGACCACCCATGATACCTGCAATGGATTCCGGGCCGTTTTTGTCCGAGATCACCATCATGCCGGGTTGCAGGGTGTATTCCTTTTCATCCAGCGCAACCAGTTGTTCGCCGCCCTTGGCGCGATGCACCCGCAGGTCGCCCGCAACCTTGTCTGCATCAAACACGTGCAAGGGGCGGTTGTGATCGAAGGTCATGTAATTGGTAATGTCCACCAGCGCCGAGATCGGGCGCAGGCCGATCGCCATAAGCTGATCCTGCAACCATTGCGGGCTGGGTCCGTTTTTGACACCCCGGATCATGCGACCGGTGAACAGCGGGCAGCCGTCCAGCGTGTCGTCGTCGATCGACACCTTGATCGGGCTGTCAAAATCGCCGGGAACCGGTACGTAGTCCCTGATCTTGAGCGTTCCCAGGCCACGGGCCGCCAGATCGCGGGCAATGCCTGCCACGCCCAGCGCGTCGGGACGGTTTGGCGTGATCGCGATTTCAATCACCGGATCGACCTTTGAGGGTTCGTTTTCCGCCAGCCAGTCAACAAAGCGGTCGCCGACCTCGCCCGTTGGCAATTCGATGATGCCGTCATGTTCGTCCGACAGCTCAAGCTCGCGCTCGGACGCCATCATGCCAAAGCTTTCGACGCCGCGGATCTTGCCGACGCTGATCGTTGTGTCGAGACCGGGGATATACATTCCCGGTTTGCAGACAACGACCGTGATGCCTTCGCGTGCGTTGGGTGCGCCGCAGATGATCTGCAACTCGCCCTCGTTGGTTTCCACGTTACACACACGCAGCTTGTCGGCGTCTGGATGTTTCTCGGCATGTTTCACATAGCCAAGTGTAAAATCCTTGAGCCGGTCCGCCGGATTGACGATCTCTTCGACCTCAAGACCCAGATCCGTCAGCGCCTCGGCGATTTCGTCAATCGACGCCTGGGTTTCAAGGTGGTCTTTCAGCCAGGAAAGGGTGAACTTCATTGCCTGTAATCCGCGGTTAATCTCTGGTCAAAGGTGGCTTTAACGGATTGAGCGCCGGGGGGAAAGACCAGTATCCGCCAAGATTGTTATTCAAGGCAGGTCATGGGGTCGGGCACGCGCACAGATGTCTCGACAAAATATTCAAAAAAGCGGATAGTTTCAGGGCATAGGGGGCAAACAAATCATGGCCGAGCAAAGCACAGAAACAAGATCAGCTTATTTCGTGATCGCCGATATTTCGGGATACACGAAATTCATGTCCGAAACTGCGATATCGCATGCAAAGGGCATATTGGATACGTTGTTCGGGGCATTGCTGCCAACGATCAAATCACCCCTGTCAATTTCAGGGCTGCAGGGCGACGCCGTTTTTGCCTATGCCTTTGAAAGCGACGTGATGACCAAGCAGTTCATCATCGACTTTGCCGAACAACTGTATGGCGCGTTCGCCCGCAGCAAGGAAAAGATGGATATCAACACGTCCTGCTCGTGCGATGCCTGCTCGAACATTCAGGACCTTGAGCTGAAAATTGTCGTTCATCATGGCGAGTGCATCATGCACGAGGCCAATGGCCGCGAAGAGTTGGCGGGAACGGATGTGATCACCGCCTTCCGGTTGCTCAAGAACACGGTCAAGGAACGCACCGGTCTGAACGCCTATATGCTGATTTCCTGCGACGCCCTGCGGCAGATGGAAATGAAAGACCTGTTTTCAGAGGACGAGTTTTTTACCGAGGAAATCGAACATATCGGCCAGATCGAGTATGTCGTCAGGGACCTGAAGCAGTCTTGGGAACGGCGGCGCGGACTGGAGCGGACCTTTGTCTCGCCCGATCAGGACCTATTGATGGAAGAATGGGTTATCCCGGTACCGGTTTCCCCATCTGCTGCGTTCACGGCCTGCACCCGGCCCGATATGCGGGGCAAGTGGCTGGGCGCGGACGCTGTTGACCTGCTGGGCGACAACAAGGGCAAGGTCGAGCCGGGAACAATGTATCATTGCCATCACGGCGATCAGATATTTCCCTTTGAAATTGTCGATTGGCAACCCGGCGAATACGTGACGGGAAAGTATAATCTGCCGATGGGCATCACCATGTTCGAGACCAATGAACTGGTGTCGATGGGGGATGGCACGATGATAAAAATTCGGTTTGCCAACCCCAGCGGCGGTTCGCTGATGGGCAAGCTGATGACCGGCATGGTCAAGAAAAAACTACGCGGCATCATTGTTCCGGACAAGGAAAACCGGATCGAGAGGCTGAAGCAGATTTGCGCAGACTGGCTGAGCGAGGATCAGGGGCTTGCGCCCAAGGATGATGACGGCAAAGACATCCCGCAACTGGCCGAGGCTTAGGACAGGGTCATCCCTTGCTGATCCGGTTCGGTGGTCGCTGGCCATTGTTCCGGCTTATCATCGGATGCTGTAGCTGCCACCATTTCCAGCCAGTTTTCCAGTTCGGGGCTGCGCTCTGAAAATGCAAAAGCCCGAGGTGTCGTGCCCAGACGCGCGGCAGCCTGCATATCGGTTTCCGCTATTTCAAGGTCATCTGCCAAGCCTGCATAATGCGCAAAGATTCCGCGCGCGCGGACATAGTCACCGATACCCTGCAAATTAAGCTCGGGGTGGTACTGGGTTCCCCAGAAACGCACGCCGCCCTGTTCATAGGTCATCGTCTGCACCGCAGAGTGGCCGTTTCCCGCCAGCAACACCGCGCCATTGGGCAGGGTCTGCACCTCGTCCCGGTGGATGCAGGGCGCATCGTACACGGCGGCGCGGTTTTTCATCATCGGATGCGCGGTGCCTGCCTTGGTCAAGGTCAGACCTCGGGCCACGCCAACCTCGATCCCGGCGGCAGATGCACCAACACGACCGCCCAAAGCCACGGCCGCGAGGTTCAGCCCATTGCACGAACCCCAGGTGGGCAGACCGGTAGCGAGAACCATTTCCATCGCGGCGCGTTGTGGTGCGGCGTCGGGCGAGTCCACGGACCAGCTGACGCCGGAGCCGGTAAAGACCACGCTATCGACGCCGATCAGGTCATCGGGCAGCAACGGATTGGCATATGGATTGGCGGCACGGGTTCGGGTTGCAGGGGCAAGTCTGGCGAAGGTGCGAATGAACCCTGCAGTTGCGGACTGCCCATTTGCGACCCGGTCCGGTGTGTTGCCTTCGACGATCAGGATGGTTGTCATGAAATCTCCGCAGTTTTGGGCGATGTAGCGGGGATGTAATGCGCGCGCAAACCTGTTCCCGACAGCGATTGTCGCTTTTTCAGCTCAGGGATAGGCGGGTTGCAGGCCCAGCAATTCGTCCAGTTGCCGCCCGATCCAGCCATGCGGGATGAAATGGCCCCCCGGATGGATATCCAGAGTCACCCTGCCCTGCACGCAATCGGTCCATTCCACGCGGCTGAGGGTCAGGAAGGGCACCACGCTCCACTCGCCGCGTGGGGTGGCTGTTTGGCAGTGATATTTCTGCCGCCACAGCGCAACCGGATAGGTCGTATCGCCGTCAGGACCAAAGGGGAAATCCATCACCGTGTCTTTCAACCCATGAACGTGACGCACCTGAACCGGACCCTGCGGGCAGGTTTCGGTCTGGTGAATGGTGCCTGCGATAGCCAGCAGCGCGGCGGTGCCGTTACCGGACTGGCAGGCATAGCGCCAAGCCATGGCCGATCCGTAAGAATAGCCCGAGACATAGATATGGTCCGGATCAACCGGGTAGCGGTTCGAGACGTCCGCGAGCACCCGATTGGCAAAATCCACGTCGTCGGTGTCAGCCGTCCAGAAGTCCCATGTTTTGCGGCGTCCGTTCGGGGCCACCAGCAGAACGCCCCGCCGTCTGGTCGAATCGGCGATGCGCTGATGGTTAACAACCACATTGCCTTGTCGCGCCCAGCCGTGGAAATGCATCAAAACGGGCAGCGGGGATTGCCCGTCCCAGCCATCGGGTTCCAGCACATGATACGAGCGTGCGCCCAACTCGCAGGGCGTATCGCCGTGGCAGCCGGGCGATTGCGGCCCTTCGGCAAGGGCCGGGGTCGCGGTTAACAAAAGAAAAATCAGGCGATAGATCATAAGCCGGAGACTAGCGACATGCGCCGCCCTGTCACGTAACTTATTGGTGTGGGCCGGGCGTCAGCCCGGAACTAGGCGTTGACGGTTGCCGGGCTGAAGCCCGGCCTACATCCGATCAACGTGCCAAGCCGTGCTTTCGACAGCCCGCTGCCGATCCTGGCAAAATGCCTGAGGCCAAGTGCTCAGAAAGTATATCCCTTTAGGGAGATACTTTAGTGATATCAACGCGATAAACCACCGTGCAGGTTTGGCATGTCCAGTGCTGCGAACCCGTAATGGCGCAGCCAGCGCAGGTCGCTGTCAAAGAACGCGCGCAGGTCTGGGATGCCGTATTTCAGCATGGCCAGACGGTCGATGCCGATGCCAAAGGCAAAGCCCTGATAGATGTCGGGGTCGATGCCACCGGCGGCGATGACCTTGGGGTGGACCATGCCGGACCCAAGGATTTCCATCCAGTCGTCACCCTCGCCGATTTTCAGCTGACCGCCTTCCCATGAACAGCGGATATCAACCTCTGCCGATGGTTCGGTGAAGGGAAAGTGAGAGGCGCGAAAGCGCAGTTCAACGTCGTCGACCTCGAAGAATGCCTTGACGAACTCTTCGAGCACCCATTTCAGGTTCGCCATCGAGATGTCCTTGTCGATGGCCAGACCTTCGACCTGATGGAACATCGGTGTGTGTGTTTGGTCATAATCGGCGCGATAGACGCCGCCGGGGCAGATCACGCGGATCGGTGCGCCCTGTTTTTCCATCGACCTGATCTGCACCGGCGATGTATGCGTGCGCAACACGTGCGGCGGGCGATCGTCGCCATCGGCCCGGTGCATATAGAACGTGTCCATTTCGGCCCGAGCAGGATGGTAGCCGGGGATGTTCAGGGCGTCAAAGTTGTGCCAGTCGGTTTCGATCCGCGGCCCTTCGGCGACAGAGAATCCCAGTTCGGCAAAGATCGCAGTCAGTTCCTCGGTGGCCTGACTGACCGGGTGCAGCGTACCCTGTCGCGTCGGGCGGCTGGGCAGGGTCACATCCAGCCATTCAGTGCGCAGACGTTCATCCAGCGCGGCGGCGGCAAGCCCTGCCTTTTTCGCGGCAAGCGCCGAGTTAATTTCGTCCTTGAGCGCGTTCAGCGCCGGGCCTGCAACTTGACGTTCCTCGGGCGTCATCTTGCCCAACTCGCGCATTTTCAGCGCGACCTCGCCTTTTTTACCGACGGCCGCGACGCGGATCGCCTCGAGCGTGTTTTCGTCGCCGGCCTCAGCAATCTGCCCCAGATATTTCGCCTTAAGATCGTCCATGACGGTCCCCTGAATCCTGTTGCTGACCTGCTATCGGCCAATGCTTGTGAATGCAAGTCGGGGATGGCGTGTTTGGTGCGACTGGCGCATGCCAATCGCAATCCATCGCCGCATTCCGATCAATAGCTGAAGTCAGGATAGATACGCGTCCGGTCGCCGTCCCAATCGCCGTTGTAATGG
>JBPCWT010000112.1:0-9489 GCA_051009255.1 Ruegeria sp.
CATCAATCGGGTTGATGAGCTGGGCGGAGGCGCCGAAGACGCGGGCAAAGTGCATGCTGACGTTCTGAGCGGTCTTGAGAATGCGCTGGGAAATTCGGATATCGACGTTCTGATGGGCAGCGCCCAATGGGCCCATTATGCGTTGACCGGCGAAGATATGGGCGTTGACCACGATCAGGTTTTGGCGTGGCTGCGATCCCATCCCGATCTGATGAAACAATATCTGGAAGGCGTCGAAGAGATCAGGCACGGCCCCGGCCCGGTCAGCCGTGAGGGCGTGTTGCGTTTCGCCGCGATGGTCGCTTCGGGCCTGCCCGACCTGCGCCGCCACGTTACACAGGCACTTGCCTCGGGGCCGCGCAATGAACAGTTGCGGATGGCGTGGCAGCATCTGAATAGCTTTGCCGAAGGAGAACTGGAGCGCAGCAAAGTTCGTCTTCGCACACTGGATGAACAATCGACCGCAGAGTCCGTAGACAACGGTGAAAACGAAAAGGTCCTGTCATCCCTGCGAGAGATGGTGGCCGAAAAGACTCATGACATCATTTTGGGTATGGACGATGTGCTGGCCAATCTTCGCGGTGTCATGGATGACACGGTTGCCGAAGCTGTCGCTGATGTTGTGCGTGGGCCGGACGGAAAATCGCCGTTGCTGGCCAAGGGTGGCGAAACGGAACTGAATTTTACACCCTTGCGCGAACGGATGCGTGAACTGGTGTTGGGCGCAACGCAAGTTGTGCGCCAAAGGATGCTGAGCGAGCTTTATTCCATCGACATGCAAAGCAATGCAGCCCTGCATGCCCTGCCCGGCTGGCAGGAACCCTCGGACAATCGCATGAATACCAGCGCCATCCGGTGGTTCCGACCCGATACCACCGCGTTGACGCGTGGGATTACAGTGGAATTGCGCGTAAACTGGCTGTCCCGCCTGATTTCGCGCAGCAGTGTTGTTGCGCGGGCCGAAAGGATGATCGTCCAGGAATTCGAGATGATCGGCGATGATCTGGTCGACACGTCACGAACTGATCTGCAGGAACGCATGAACACGGTTGTTGACCATTATCTCGCCTTATTGGCAGGGCATCTGGAAAACAGGGCAGGCTCGGCCGAAGGCAACGAACGAACGGATGTGCAAGGCGCGTTTGATCGCGCACGCCGCATCGTGGACGAACTGTCCTCGGCGCTGGCGTCAGAGCATGTAGAAGAAAGACAAACGGAGGCTGCGGAGTGATCGAATTTCCCGGAACCGAACGCGAAGTGCGACAACTGGAGCGTTTCCTTGCCGCAACTGAAAATACACCGGCCGATCCCAAGCTGGCAGAAATGCGCGAACGTGCATTCAAGCACGCGGAACGACTGTCGAATGCGGTTTCCATCGGGTTTGCAGGCGAGTTCGGCGCAGGCAAATCCAGCCTTGCAAACATGCTGGCCGGTGCAGACATTCTGCCCACAGGGCCGCAGCATCTGCAACTGCCGCTGGTGATCGTGGCCTATGCGGACGAGCCGGAAACAACGGTCGGATGGTGGGACAAGGAACCCAAAACCTATTCCGGCATAGCGTTGGAAAAAGCTGCCGGATCAAATCCGGATTTCATATCGGTGGGGTTGAACTCCCCTGCCCTGCGCGAGATTTCCTTGTTCGACTTGCCCGGGTCCGGGGCGCTGGACGACACATACAAGCAAACGCTTGATCTGCTGAAATTTGTCGATTGCGCCATCTGGTGCACCAATGGCGCAAATGCATGGCGCGAAACCGAGCGTCATCTCTGGGCCCAGGTACCGGAAGAATTGCGTGCAAACAGCTTACTGGCGGTGACCCATGCCGACCTGCCGCCAGTCCGGGACGCGCTGGACCGCGTCATGAGTCGTCTGGAAAAAGAAAAAGAAGGCTTGTTCCGCTCGATCATTCCAATCGGAACACCTGTCGCGGTGCGCGCGATGTCGCAGGAGCCTGAACCTGATTTTGAGCTTTGGGAGTCCTGCGGCGGTCAGATACTGGCCGAGACCGTACTCGAAGCTGCTTCAAACCGTCGGCTGAATGACCTGACGGCTGCGCAGAAAGATATAGAAGAAGAATTCCTGCCATTCCTCAGTGAACTTGAGGGAAGCGATCCGACGCCCGCCAAAACAGATCAGAAAGATGGAGTGTCGATCCAAAACAGCATTGGCGCGACCCTGCCACCGCTTAACAACCCAATCCTCGAAGACTGGCTGGCGGCGGTTGCCAGTATCTATAACGATCTTCAGGAATCTTCGGCGATCGAGCCTGCTGCCTTTCTGCAAAGCTGTCAGGAAATCGTCGAGGATTTCACCGAACGGTTGGAAAGCGGGTCTGAAATAGACCCCGACGCCGACTGGATTCCGTCCGAGTTCGAAAAGGCCACTGACCTGCTGTTGCTGCTGCAATTTGAAAGCGGCGATACCCCGTTGAAAGACGCGGTAAGCATCCTTGCCCAACTGAGCGACAACCTCGCATGGGCCGGCAGCACCGTTGCCTCGGCACCGCCAAAAACGGGAACCTAGGCACTTCTCGTTATAATTGAATGGACTCGGCGCGATTCGAACGCGCCAGAATCACTTTGTCAGCGCCATATGATCGTTGCCCAAGCAAGAACAAAGGGGGCAACTGTCCCCATTTTTTTGTGATCAAAAATCTATATGTGGTAAGGAACAGGGTAACTGTGAATAGATATAGTAGATCAAAATATCTGGTCCATAGTGAAGCCACGCGGTGGCCCCATTAAAGTCAAATTTGAAGCATCTAACCGTCGTTGAATGTCCTGCGGTTGTTTTTGGTTGTGAGTTCGCGGGCCCAAGGTCCAGTTGAATATTGCCGCATATCGAGTTTTATGGGCGGGTAAAATGAGTCACAACCAGGCGGTCGGTGCAGCGCACGACGAACCTAAAATAGAAGGTCTGCAACCAGGCGCAAAGCTGCTGCGCGGACAGTACGAAATCCTCCGTTTTCTAAGTAACGGCGGCTTTGGCATTACTTATCTGGCGCGCGACAGCCTTGAGCGCGACGTGGTGATAAAAGAATGCTACCCCGGTGCGCTTTGCCGTCGGAACGGCGACTTCGTAGAGCCTTCGGATCCGGCTTATCAGGAAGATCTTCGCGCAATTATCGACCTGTTTATTCAGGAAGCCCGCAATCACGCGCGACTGGTTCATCCGAACATTGTCGACGTGCATCAGGTGTTCGAGGACAACCAGACCGCCTATATCGCGATGGACCTGATCCGTGGTTGCGATCTGCTGGATTACATCGATAACACCGAAAACAAAACCGGCCCCGACTTTATTGTTCAGGTCACGGAAAAGATGCTGTCCGCGGTGTCGTTTATCCACCAAAGCGGCATGTTGCATCGGGATATTTCACCCGACAACATCCTGATTGACGAGAACGGTGAACCGATCCTGATCGACTTTGGCGCAGCGCGGGAACAAGCGGCCAACAAATCGGCGGCTTTGTTGACCTTGCGGGTTATCAAAGACGGGTACTCGCCCCATGAATTCTATGTTCGCGGCGCGGAACAGGGACCCAGCAGCGATCTATATGTGCTCGCGGCAACGCTCTATCACGCAATCAGCGGCGAACGTCCAATCGACGGCCAAAGCCGGTTGAATGCCTTTAACAACGGCCAAGACGATCCTTATAAACCGCTGTCAGGCCGCTTTGACGGATACCCTGACGGTTTTCTCAGGGCCATCGACAAAGCGATGGAAGTTCACGCCACCGACAGGGTTCAGACCGCGCTGGATTGGCTGCGGATGTTCCGGGGCAAAGGCGTAGTTTTTGACTCGTTCGAATATCGGCCGGTTTCGGTCATCGTTGCACTGGACCGCAATGACGACGAAGCCGAAAAAGAACGGATCAAGGCAGAAACAGAAAATGCCGAGGCAGTTGTCACCGCGCTGCTGGCCGGTAACCCGGATATCGCGCTGGGAAGTGACGAGGCCAAAGACGAAGACCTCGCCCGGATAACGCAAAAAGAAGAGCCGCCTGTTGCAGTTGATACCGTTGTGCAGAGCAATTCAGGCGGCAGCAAAACCATCGTCGGCGTTGCGGCGGTTCTTGTGGCGTTTGCTGCAGGTGGTGTTTTCATGATGTCCGGTGACGAGCCTCAACCAAATGCCGAAGTTGCGACCCCTGCCCCGACGTCTGAGCCGGGCGAAGAAGTGACGGCGTTTACTGGAGAAGAGACCGAAGCACCAGTCAGCGCGTTGGATGCCAACAATGACGTGGCAAATGCAGAACCTGCCGAGCAGGAAACAAATGCGGCAGAAGAAACGACATCAGTCGACGCTGCCGACAATGAGGTGGCAACGGTAGACCCTGTCGAGCAGACATCTACCGAGACCGAGCAAGCGACCGAAGAAACAGCGGCACTTGTTACGGAAGAGGGTGAAGGCACAGCTACTGAAGCTGAAACCGCGGCAAAGCCGGTTGTTCCCGCCGTAAACCAAATCGCGTTTGGTCATTGGGATGTGGACATACCATTTGCTTTTTCCATGCGCCGGGCCTCAATCGGAAACGTGGTTGCCATTACCGGTGTTGATACAGGTCACGACATGACCGTGATCGGTGAATGGGTGCAGCGTGGTGCCGCAATTTACACGCTGAACGGCAACCCGGTTCGCAGCGATCTGTCTTTTGCCGCTCAGGTTCTGGACAACGTGAATGTCGACCCGGACGGGTATATTCGCGTTGCAGCCCGCTATCGGCCATTTGGCGAGCAACGCGCCCAAAACGGTCTGTTGGCCCTACCCGCGGTTCGAAAGTTCGGATTGCAGAACGGTGCCTCTTTCACTGCGCGTAATACGGGCGATGCAGGCTGGCAGATCATTGTCGAGCAGGCCGGAGCAGATGGCCCCGATGCACTGCAAAGAGGCGATGTTCTGCTGATCGAAACATCTACTGAAACGTCGGTTGATGGACCCGAAAGCTTGGACGCGGTTCTTAAAAAATTGGTTTCTGAAAATAAATCCGAGGCCCATCTGACCGTTTTGCGCAACGGTGCCGAGATTGCTGCAGTGATGCAGCTTGCGCAGGAGTGATCTGACCGGTTCGCGTGTGATCCGCCAGTGTGTGTTTGCTGAGGGTGACGTCCCGAAAAACGTCACCCTGACGGGGACCGGCCCGTCGCGGAAGTAGTAAGTTGGCTGGTTTCCCAAATCCCTAGTGCCGCTGCGCAGTTTGCGCAGAGGTGTGTATGCAGCCCCATGGGACACATGTCCCGTGCTTAGAAATCAGAAGGTGTCGACACCATGTTCAAATATAAAAGCCCTCTCAGCCGGCTTCTCGAAGGTGGCGCCAAAACCAAGGACGACGAATCGGAGATCGAGGAAAACCTTGCCACCGACGAAGAGACGTCCGAGCCGATTGCAGATTTCAACGCGCTGCGCAGCGCCTTGGCAGGTGGAAACGTATCACCGGAATCCTACGAGGAATCTGAGGATCTGATCCCCGAAGAAAAGATGCCCGATTTCGACGATGGGGCGGCACAAGCCGCCGACGACGAAGTTATGGGTGCCGTCGGATTGCAGGTCACCCAAGAAGAGCAAGAAGCCGACGCTCCGGTCACTGATGTGGACCCGGTTGTCACCCTGCTGGTAACACCCGAAGAACCCAAGATTGAGGCACAGCCAGAGCCAGCAGCCCCTGAAGTGAAAATTCAGGAAGTCGAAGAAATCGTTCCCGAACCGCAACCTGAACCTCAAAAAGCGGCACCCGCCGCGGAACAACAGGCCGCGTCCGAAGACCGAAGCTCTCGCGTGAAAACAACGTTCCTTGGCTTTGAACGGGCGGATACGCATGTGCAGGATCTTATGGAAACCGCCCCTGCCGCCAAAACGGAAACGGCCCAGGAAACCTTTCCTGTCGGCTGGCTGGCCGTGGTCAACGGACCAGGTCGGGGTGCCAGTATAACACTCACCGAAGGGCTGATGCAGATTGGCCGGAACGACGATCAGGCCATTCAACTGGACTTCGGCGACACCGGCATCTCACGCAGCAATCACGCGGTTATCGCCTATGATCCAGAAGATCGGAAATGCTATCTGGGTCACGGCGGCAAAGCCAACCTTGTACGCCTGAACGGTAAGCCGGTCCTGAGCACCACACCGTTGTCCAACGGGGATACCATTCGCATTAGCGAAACCTCCGTCCGGTTCGTCGCCTTCTGCGACGACGATTTTGACTGGCGGGACGCCTGATAGATGCTGGCAACCCCGGCATATGATATTGCGCTGATCCTGAACCGGGGTCAGCGCGACACGCAAGAAGACGCAGTTGCGGCGCGTGTCTTTGATGCAGCGAATGCTGGCTATGTGGTTATCGCCGATGGGATGGGCGGCCACGAAGCTGGAGAGGTTGCATCAGAACTTGTCATTGCCGCCTGGCGCGAAGTGCTGGACGAACAGTTGGAAAGCCCAGACAGTTCCCAGGCATCGCGAACGGATGCGCTGCCTCTGGCCGCAATGCAGGCCAATGCCGCCGTCACAAATCACACCGAGGAACAAGGCAACGGGTTTCGCATGGGTTCCACCCTGCTGGGGGTGCTGCTTCTTGACCATCGCCTGTTCTGGATTTCAATCGGTGACAGTCCATTGTTCCTGTTTCGAAACGGGCGACTTTCGCAGATCAACGAAGATCACTCACTGGGTCCGATGGTCGCTGCACAAGTCGCGGATGGAACCCTGACCGAGGCAGAAGGGAAAGCCCACCCCCAACGCAACCAACTGACCTCTGTCATCATGGGCGGCGCGATCCCCGAGGTTGACTGCCCCGAGGCACCGTTAGACCTGGCATCCGACGATGTTTTGATAATGGGCAGCGACGGTCTGCAATATCTCAGCGACGGCGAGATCGAAAAAATCATGCAAGAACAGAATGGTAACCTGGCTCAGGAAATGGCCCACGCATTGCTGCAGGCCTTGAAGGGCAAGAACGATCCGGATCAGGACAACATTTCAATCGCAGTCGTGAAACCGGCAAGAAACTAATCCAAGACAAAGAAACGGGACCTATGAGAAAATACCTGATCGCATCCAGCCTGGCATTTGCGGCTGCAACAGGAGCCGCGTCGGCCCAGGAAGCATGTTCAAGCTATACTATCAAGCGCGGTGACAGTCTGCGCCAATTGGCATTGCGCGTCTATTCGACCGAAGACTACCGGTTCATTTACGATGCAAACCGGGAAACGATCGGGCCTAACCCAAACATCATACGTGCGGGTGACACACTGGTGTTTCCGTGTCTGGAAGTCGTCGGCCGTGCCAAACCGGAACCGGATTCCGAAGCAGAGCGGATGGCCGGCGAAATGGCCGCGGAACTGGTAAAAGCCGCTGAGGAGCGGGCTGAAAAAGCGATCGCAGAGGCAGAGGCCCGCGTTGCGGCAGCCGAAGCTGAAGCAAAGAAAGCCAGCGAAGAAGCCGTGATCGCGGCCAGGGCGGCAGCTAAAGAAGAGATCGAAGCAGCCCGAGCCGAAGGCGCGGCACTGATCCGAAATGCCGACAATGCCGAGCGCCCGGAAATCAGGGATCGTCAGGTCTTGCTGATCACAGGCGGCGACTATGCACCGTTCACCGACGAGGATCTGCCACATCGCGGGCTTTACACCAATCTGGTTGAAACGGCTTTTTTACGGGCATCGCCGGAACAGGCCTATAAAATTCAGTTCGTCAACGACTGGGCTTCGCATTTGGACTTATTGATGCCGACACTGGCATTTGACGCCACATTCCCCTGGTCGCGCCCCAATTGCGAACAGGCCGAGGCACTGTCCGAAAGTGACCGGGAACGCTGCGAGACCTATAACTTCTCGACCGCGTTTTACGAAGTGGTGGATACGTATTTTGCCAAGGAAGGTTCGGGGTACGAAATAACCCTGACTTATGCCGATTTCGCCGGGAAAACGATCTGTCGGCCCGAGGGCTGGTCGTTGTCGCACATGGATGCCGTGGGCCTGTATGAACCGGCGGTCACCCTGATGCGGCCTGTTGAGCCTGACGAGTGTTTCCATGCCGTAATGGATGGTCGTGCAGATATCGTCGCGATCGAGGCGCATCTGGCCGCCGAAGCTCTTGGCCGGCTTGGCTACGAACACAAGATCATCGAAAACCCTAATCTGGCAGCGATCAAGTCGCTGAACATCATGACCCACAAGGACAATCCGGATGGGGAAGCGATCCTTGAAACGCTGAACAAGGGTCTGGCGATCATGCAGCAATCGGGCGAATGGCGCGACATCGTGTCGACCGCCCTGCGTCATCAAATGGAAAATGGATAAGGCACCGAAAGGCCTGGTAACAATCTCTGGAGGAAGTGTAATGTTTGATTTGAAACTAAAAAAGATCGCGATGTCGGCCGTGGCCTTCACTGCGATCAGCGCCGGTGCCGCCGCCGCGCAAGAGGCCTGCAGCAGCTACACCGTGACGGATGGCGATACTCTTGCCACGATCGCAATCGCTGCATACGGCACATCGAACTATCAGCCGATCTTTAACGCGAACCGCAATGTCATCACAAACCCCGGTCAGTTGGAACCGGGCCTTGTTCTGTCCCTGCCTTGTGAAGACGGCAGCCTGCCGAACGGTCAGACCGCACAAGACCTGATCGCCGCCGAGGAAGAGCGTAATGCAAGCAACCGTGTTTCCAACGTGTACGAACCACCGATCAAGGTTGTCACCGGCAGCAACTGGGCACCGTTCGCGGACGAGGGTCTGAACGGCGGCGGCTTTATCGTTCGCCTTGCCACAACAGCGCTGAACCGTGCCGGCAACAGCCGCGAGTACTCGGTCAGCTTTGTAAATGACTGGAGCTCGCACCTGGATACCCTGCTGCCACTTGGCGCGTTCGACGTTTCAGCGGCATGGTACATTCCGGATTGCAGCAACAAAGATTACGAATGGTCCGAGCAAACCGAAAAGCGCTGTACCCAGTTCGACTCGTCCGTCAGCGTTTATGATACCGTCGTTGGTTTCTACACACTGCCAGAAAGCGAATTCGCCAAGGCCACGACCTTTGCTGATTTCAAGGGTGCACGGCTGTGCCGGATGGAAGGCTGGTTCACCCACGATCTGGAAGAACAGGGCGTATACGAGCCGAACATCACAATGGTCCGACCCGTTAGCGCAACGGAATGCATGGACGCCGTCCTGACCGGAACCGCCGATATTGCCTCGTTCGAGGTACAGCTGGCAGCCGATGCCATGGCCGAAATGGGCCTGTCGCCAAACGATATCGTGGAAAACCCGTTCGTGAACACGTTCTCCAGCCTGCGCTTTATCACGCACCGCACAAACCCGTATGGGCGTCAGTACATTGCGATGCTGAACCGCGGTCTGAACGAAATGCGCGAGTCCGGAGAATGGTATGCCGTCATTTCCGACACCCTGCGCGAGCATAACGAGAAAATGATGGCGGCGTCGAACTGATCCCTCGGTTCACCTGCACTCAAAGGGCCGGTTCAAAACCGGCCCTTTTTT
>JBPCWT010000113.1:0-8042 GCA_051009255.1 Ruegeria sp.
GTCAATATGCACCCACTGTTCCGTTGGATGTACTGTAATTGCCGAAGTTCAAAACGGCGTCTGGATCGGGCAGGAGCCCGGTTGGGACAGCCCGTTCAATTTGGGCGCACACTGTGCCAAGGGCGCGGCCGTTCGTGAACACGCCCATGGTGAACGACGCCTGAAGTACCCGATGAAAAAAGAGGGTGGCGAGTGGAAGCGCGTCAGCTGGGAAGAAGCGATCAACGAGATCGGTGACGGCATGATGCAGATCCGCGAAGAAAGCGGGCCTGACAGCGTTTATTGGCTGGGCTCTGCGAAGCACAACAATGAACAGGCCTATCTATTCCGCAAATTTGCTGCCTACTGGGGCACGAACAACGTGGATCACCAGGCTCGCATTTGCCATTCGACCACTGTTGCGGGCGTTGCGAACACATGGGGCTACGGCGCCATGACCAATTCGTACAATGACATCCACAACAGCAAGGCGATCTTTATCATTGGCGGCAACCCTGCTGAGGCGCACCCTGTCTCGCTGTTGCATGTTTTGCGTGCGAAAGAGCAAAACAACGCGCCTCTGATTGTCTGTGATCCAAGGTTCACCCGAACCGCAGCACACGCCGATGAATATGTTCGGTTCCGTCCCGGTACGGATGTGGGGCTGGTATGGGGCATCCTGTGGCACATTTTTGACAATGGATGGGAGGACAAAGAGTTCATCCGAACCCGTGTCTGGGGCATGGACCAGATCCGCGAAGAGGTTGCCAATTGGGACCCGGAAGAGACCGAGCGCGTTACCGGCGTGCCGGGATCACAGCTAAAGCGCGTTGCGCGCGCCATGGCCAACAATCGCCCCGGTACGGTGATCTGGTGCATGGGTGGAACGCAACACACGAATGGCAACAACAACACACGTGCCTATTGTGTGCTTCAACTTGCGTTGGGCAACATGGGAACATCTGGCGGCGGTACCAATATCTTCCGCGGCCACGACAACGTTCAGGGAGCAACAGACCTTGGCGTTCTGTCCCATACCCTGCCCGGCTACTATGGCCTGTCAAAAGGCGCATGGGGTCACTGGGCGCGTGTTTGGGGTGAAGAACCCGAATGGCTTGCCGGTCAGTTCGCGTCGATCAAAGACAAGGAAGGCAAGGATAAGCCGCTTCAGAACGAACGCGGTATTCCGGTTTCTCGTTGGATTGACGGTGTTCTGGAAGATCCCGCCAACATGGATCAGGACAATAACGTCCGCGCCATGGTTCTGTGGGGCCACGCGCCCAATTCACAGACCCGCGGGCCGGAAATGAAAACCGCTATGGAAAAGCTGGACATGCTGGTCGTGATCGACCCGTATCCGACTGTTTCCGCCGTTCTGCATGATCGGACCGATGGCGTTTACCTATTGCCGGCCTGTACGCAATTCGAAACCCGCGGTTCTGTCACCGCGTCGAACCGCTCGTTGCAGTGGCGCGACAAGGTTGTTGATCCGCTGTTCGAAAGTTTGCCGGACGAGGTCATCATGGCCAAGTTCGCCAACAAGTTCGGCTGGGCGGACAGGTTTTTCCGCAACATCGAAATGGAAGACCCGGAAACACCGAATGTCGAAAGCATCACACGGGAATTCAATGCGGGTCTCTGGACGATCGGGTACACAGGACAATCGCCTGAACGGATCAAAAGCCATATGGCCAACCAGCATACGTTCGACAGAACAACGCTGCAGGCTGTGGGCGGTCCAAACGATGGCGAGTACTACGGTCTTCCCTGGCCGTGCTGGGGTACTGCCGAAATGGGACATCCCGGAACGCCGAATCTGTACGATATGTCCAAACCGGTGGCCGAAGGCGGCCTGACCTTCCGCGCCCGTTTTGGCGTGGAACGCGATGGCGACAATCTGTTGGCCGAAGGGGTCTATAGCGTCGGATCGGAGATTCAGGATGGATACCCTGAGTTTACAATGCAGATGCTGATGGACCTTGGCTGGGATGGCGATCTTACTTCCGAAGAACGCGCTGCAATTGACGCGGTCGCGGGTGAAAAAACCAATTGGAAAACCGACCTTTCCGGCGGTATCCAGCGTGTCGCGATCAAACATGGATGCGCGCCATTCGGCAATGCCAAGGCTCGTGCCGTGGTCTGGACCTTCCCTGACCCAATACCGATCCATCGTGAGCCGCTTTATACAAATCGGCGCGATCTGGTGGCGGATTATCCAACCTATGAGGACCGGCAGTCTTATCGCCTTCCAACCCTTTATGCATCGATACAAAAGAACGATTTTTCAAAGGATTATCCTATGATCCTAACGTCGGGTCGTTTGGTCGAGTATGAAGGTGGTGGTGACGAAACCCGGTCGAACCCGTGGTTGGCCGAGCTTCAGCAGGACATGTTCGTCGAGATCAACCCACGTGATGCCAACAATCTGGGTATTCGCGATGGGGCGCAGGTCTGGGTCGAAGGTCCGGAAGGCGGCAAGGTAAAGGTTATGGCGATGTTGACCGAAAGGGTCGGCGCCGGTGTGGCCTTTATGCCGTTCCACTTTGGCGGCCATTTCCAAGGAGCGGACCTGAGGGAAAAATACCCCAAGGGCGCCGACCCTTATGTGCTGGGTGAAAGTTCCAATACCGCCCAGACCTATGGCTATGATTCAGTGACCCAGATGCAAGAGACCAAGTGTACTCTCTGCAAAATCTGGACAGCGTAAGGAGGACGACAATGGCTAGAGCAAAGTTTCTCTGCGACGCTGAACGCTGCATCGAGTGCAACGCCTGCGTAACTGCGTGTAAAAACGAGCACGAAGTGCCGTGGGGCATCAACCGTCGTAGGGTGGTTACGATCAATGACGGCAAACCGGGTGAAAGATCGATCTCGGTGGCCTGTATGCATTGCTCTGACGCACCCTGCATGGCGGTATGCCCGGTGGATTGCTTTTATCAGACCGAAGACGGTGTGGTTTTGCATTCCAAGGACTTGTGCATCGGTTGCGGTTACTGCTTTTACGCGTGCCCATTTGGCGCGCCGCAGTATCCGCAGGCTGGCAACTTTGGTTCACGGGGCAAGATGGACAAATGTACCTTCTGCGCCGGCGGGCCCGAGGAAACCCACTCGACCGCAGAGTTCGCCAAGTATGGGCGTAACCGGATCGCCGAAGGCAAACTGCCGATCTGTGCCGAAATGTGCTCGACCAAGGCGCTGTTGGCCGGTGACGGCGACGTTGTGTCGGCCATCTACCGCGAACGCGTCGTGGCCCGCGGTTTTGGTTCAGGCGCATGGGGTTGGGGTACAGCCTACGACCAGAAAGGCGGCTGACGCCTCTGGTTAACTAAAAATTCAGATGACCCGCCGACGCGGGTCATCTGACGAGGGATTGGTATCGAGGCTCTCATGTTCCGAACACTCTTAGCATTCCTGTTTGCAATAGGGCTGGCACAGGCCGTTGTGGCGCAATCAGAAGATACAAGCGAAATCACACAGTCCACGGATCAGCGCACCGATACTGGCGGTGCAACTACGTTAGAAGACATTCTGGCCCGTCAGCGTGGTGAAAAGGTCGACAACAGTTACCGATCGGGAAACACCGGCCAAAGTAACGCCGAAGGGCTGCTAGGACAGTTGGGCACACGTGGAGTCGCATCTGACAGCGATGTGTACCGGTCGCTGCGCTATGGTTCGGCGGATGTGACCGTTTCGTCCCGCAGCCCAGCTGCAAGTGTTGTAATTCAGGATGGGGGAATGTGGTGGCTGACATTCCGAACCGGCCCATTGCGAGAGTACGGTACTTACATAATCGCAGGAATGCTGATTCTGTTGTTGCTATTTTTCCTGATACGAGGACGCATAAAAATCGATGGAAAAAAGACCGGACGAACAGTCACTCGGTTCCAAGGCTTTGAACGCTTCGGGCATTGGCTTTTTGCAGGTTCATTCCTAGTTTTGGGGATTTCGGGTCTTCTTACGCTGTATGGCCGCGATTTCCTGATCCCCTTGTTTGGCAAGGACGGATTTGCCGCAATTGCCCAAGGCAGCAAGTGGTTGCACAACAACATTGCCTGGGCCTTTATGCTGGGCTTGGTCATCGTAACAGTCAACTGGATCGCCCATAATCTGCCGGACCGGACAGACCTTAAATGGCTGGCCGCGGGTGGGGGATTATTTACCAAGGACAGCCATCCACCGGCCAAAAAATTTAATGCCGGACAAAAGGTTATCTTTTGGATGTGCATCCTGCTGGGCGTATCCATCAGCCTTAGCGGATTGTCGTTGTTGTTTCCGTTTGAAATGCCACTTTTTGCCAAAACTTTCCAGATTGCCAATGCAACCGGCCTGCCGCAATTGATGGGTCTGGACCTGCCCCCTCAGATGTCGCCGCAAGAAGAGATGCAGTATGCGCAGATCTGGCACGTGATGGTGGCGTATGTCTTCATCGCCGTCATTCTTGCCCATATCTACATCGGATCAGTCGGTATGGAGGGCGCTTTTGACGCGATGGGAAGCGGCGAGGTCGAAGAGCAATGGGCCCGCGAACACCACTCGCTGTGGTTGGAAGAAGTGCAGGAAGCCGAGGCCGCGAAAGGTGCGACCTCGCCCGCCGAGTAAATGCGCGCGCTGATATTGGCGCTGGCCTTGGTTCCGTTACCGGGCGCCGCAGATTTTTACACGCTTAAGGGTCATGGCGGCCCGATCATGGGGATAGCAACATCGCCAGACGGTCGAATTGCCACGGCAAGTTTCGACAATTCCGTCGGCGTCTGGTCCGAACGCGAACCAAAATGGTTGGAAGGACACGAAGCTGCAGTTACCAGTGTCGCTTTTAACGGGACAGCAATCTATTCGGCTGCCGACGATTTCACATTGCGGCGCTGGCCAGCTGGCCAGATCGTCGGTCGCCACAACGGCAAAATTGTCGATATCGCTACATCCAAAACTCATGTAGCTACGGCAAGCTGGGATGGCACGATCGGTATCTGGTCTATTGATGGCTCTGCCCCAACCATTTTGGGTCCTGTGGGCAGTGGCATTAATGCGGTCGAGCTTTCCCCGAATGGTCAAACCCTGTACTCGGCCGATGTCGATGGGGTGCTGCGGGTTTGGGATGTCCCCAGTGGTCAGGAATCTGCTCGATTGGTTGAACACGGCTTTGGAATAAATGAGTTGTCCTTGAACCCAGTGGAAAACTGGATCGCGTACGGTGCAGTGGATGGGGTCACCAGAATCTTTGATATGGAAACCGGTCAGGAACGCGATTTTACGCTGGAACGCCGGCCTATACTTGCATTGGCACTAAGCCCCGACCGGCGATTGCTGGCCGTCGGTGACGGCGAGGGGTTCATTATGGTAATCGACACGAAGGATTGGCGTATCGCCCATGATTTCCGCGCCACGCTGCGCGGACCCGTTTGGGCGCTTGCGTTTTCTGCGGACGGCCAAAATATCCACGCGGGAGGAATCGACGACGCAATGTACAGTTGGCCCATCGACTCGTTAGGTGATCACGAACAAATGGCCGGGGCGGAACCGGCATTTCTAAAAAATCCCGGCGAAATGGGCAACGGCGAGAGGCAGTTTGCACGAAAATGCTCAATCTGCCACAGCCTGACACCGGATGGCCAACGACGCGCGGGGCCGACACTGCATGGCATTTTTGGGCGCAAGGTGGGCACATTGCCGGAATATTTATACTCGGACACTCTGCAAGACTCTGATATCATTTGGGATGATGAAACGATAAATGCTCTTTTCGATCAGGGTCCGGACCACTACATTCCAGGCTCCAAGATGCCGATGCAGCGTATCGCGGCCGCGCAGGATAGAAACGATCTGATTGCATTTTTGCGTCGTGCAACCGCACCGGAAAACTGAGCCGGAGGAGACAATGAAAGCCTTTCTTGCTGCCGTCGCGACGATGGTCGTCATTACCGCCGTTGCGCCGTTCACCCTGGACCGCCTAGGCCCAACCTCGGCGCAAGCTGAATCCAGTTCCGCCGTTCGCCTAGATTGAATGTCTGAATACCTGACCACCCGAGAATTGGCTGATCTGCTGCGAATTGGCGAGCGAAAGGCGTACGATCTGGCGTCATCCGGTGAAGTGCCGTGTGTGCGCGCGATGGGAAAGCTACTTTTCCCTCGGACCGAAGTAATCGCTTGGCTCAATGCATCGCATACGGGACCGCAGGTTGCTGAACCGCCCCTTCCCCCCATTGTCGCCGGCAGCCATGACCCATTGTTGGACTGGGCGCTTCGCGAAAGCGGGTCGGGGTTAGCGACTTACTATGACGGTTCATTCGATGGGTTAAACCGATTGAAGGATCGAACGGCGCAAGCAGCCGCGTTGCACATTCACGAACAAGCCGGTTTCAATTCCCAAACCTTACGTGACACATTGGGCGAAGCGCCTGTTGTTCTGTACGAAATTGCCCATCGCCAACGCGGTTTGTTGCTGGCGCCCGGGGTCTCAGACATCAAAGGTTTTGCCGACCTGAAGGGGCGCCGGGTCATCATGCGCCAAGACAGTGCCGCAAGCCAGCGGTTGCTGGACTCTCAGTTGGCAGAGCACAACCTGGCGCGAGACGACCTGAACGCCTTGCCAACCTGCGCCCGAACCGAAGAAGAGTTGGCAGTCGCTTTGCATGACGGCAAGGCAGAGGCAGGATTTGGGTTGGGCGCCTTAGCTGGATTGTACAACCTGGGATTTATCCCAACGCATCTGGAACGTCTCGACCTAGCAATCTGGCGTCGCGCGTTTTTTGACACACCCATGCAGCACCTGATCACATTTCTACACTCAAATCGATTTGCCGAAAGGGCCGCAGAGCTGGGCGGTTACGAACTCGAACAACTTGGACAAATCCACCACAATGGGGCCAGCGGCTAAATCACGCTGAACCTGCATTACCAACATTTTCATTTAATATTCATGCTTTTACGAATGCGCCTTGCGTCGACGGTTTCACCGCGCGTTTGGGAAGAATAGTTGCTCGCCCCCTAGGGTGAACGACGCAATTGCCGCCTGCCCGTCTTCTGCAGTCAGCCAATCTATGAATCGTTGTCCCGCCTTGGCCCTCACCGTTGGATGTTTGTCCGGGTTTACCAGTATCACCCCATATTGATTGAACAGTTCTGGATCTCCTTCGACCAACAGTTGCAGGTCTCCCTTGTTGCCGAAGGACTGCCATGTTGCCCGGTCCGTTAGGGCATAGGCGTTCATACCACTTGCGACGTTCAGCGTTGCCCCCATGCCTGAACCGGTCTCGCGATACCAAGTTCCCGAGGCAGCAGACACATCGACACCCGTTTTTTCCCAATGCCGCAATTCCGCTTTGTGGGTGCCGCTATCGTCCCCTCGTGATGCGAACGGGGCTTCGGCTAGGGCAATCGCGGACAATGCCACTGCTATGTCCCTGTCACCTCTGACAGCTGCCGGGTCCGACTTTGGCCCTACCAAGACAAAGTCATTGTACATAACGTCCAGCCGCTCAACTCCCCATCCGTCTGCAACAAATTTCTCTTCCGCCGGTTTGTCGTGTACCAACAGAACATCCGCGTTGCCGTTGATTGCGTTTCGAATTGCTTGTCCAGTGCCCACGGCCACGACGCGAACGTCGATGCCAGATTCCGCCTCAAAGCCAGGTAGAATGTAATCCAGAAGACCCGAATTCTGCGTCGAGGTTGTTGACTGAACAACTATGAACGGTTCTTCGGCCCATACCGCCCCGGTTGCCCATGCAAGCGCTAAAGTAACTGTCCGGACTAAATTTCCGATCATGCAAATGCCCTGTCAAAATTCTTGGTTACGTCACCAATCCGCCCGCAAGATAGCGCCGTGCCTCGTCAGTTTGCGGGGCATCCAGCACCTGCTTGACTGACCCGTGTTCAACCACACTTCCACCCTGCATCATGACGATGTCAGCAGCTAACCTACGCGCTTGGCCCACATCATGGGTGACCATAACGATGCGAACACCCCTTGATGATGCGCGCAGTACCAAACGCTCGATCATCTGTGTCGCGGTTGGGTCGAGCGCGCTGGTGGGTTCGTCAAGAAACAAGGTATCCGGCTCTGA
>JBPCWT010000114.1:0-10858 GCA_051009255.1 Ruegeria sp.
ACAAAGACGCTTTCGAGAAGGCGTCGAATTCAAATCTCGGGCCGGATAAGCTGGAAAACACGATGTCTTTCATGTTCGAAACGCGCTTCCCGCAGCATCTGACTTCGTTTGCGGCAGACGAAGCCCCTTTGCAGGATGACTATATCGACTGCTGGACGTCGCTTGAGAAAAAGTTCGACGGAACGCCCGGTAAGAAATGAAAACCGATTGAGGCCTGAGGTTGTTTGACAGCAGTCCCAGACCCCAGACAAAGGTTGGGAGACACAATGCCTTTGATGAAATCCTGGGTGGCTTCGGCCAACGATGCAAACCACCCCTTTCCTATGAACAACCTACCCTATGGCGTCTTCTCTACCGAAGGAACCGACCCCAGCTGCGGCGTGGCAATCGGCGACATGATCCTTGATGTGACCGCGGCCGAGGCCGAGGGGCTGATTACACTGGTGGACTACCCGCTTTTCGACGTCCCGTTCTGGAACGAGTTGATGGAAGAAGGCCCAGCCGTCTGGGCAACCCTGCGCGCGCGCCTGATCGCCATGCTTTCCGAAGACGCCGCAGAGCAAAGCAAGGTCGAACCTCTGCTTGTTTCTGCGGATGATGCGGAACTGCACATGCCTTTTGCAGTCAGCGAATACACTGATTTTTATGCAGGCCGAAATCACGCATTTAACGTCGGCACCATGTTCCGCGGCCCCGAAAACGCCCTGCCGCCGAACTGGTTGCACATACCGATCGGGTATAACGGGCGCGCGTCGTCCGTTGTGGTTTCTGGCACGGATATCCGCCGGCCATGGGGCCAATTGAAATCACCGGATCACGACCTGCCCGCATTCTTACCGTGCCGACGGTTCGATATCGAATTGGAGATGGGCGCGATTGTCGGAACGCCGTCAGATGGTCCCATCACGGTGCAAGAGGCAGACGATCACATCTTTGGCTACGTCCTGCTAAACGACTGGTCGGCACGCGACATTCAGGCGTGGGAGTATCAGCCCCTGGGCCCCTTCCAGGCCAAGGCAACCGCAACATCTATCTCTCCGTGGATCGTGACCAAACCTGCACTGGAACCGTTCCGCTGCGACACACCAGCGCGCGAGTTCGAACTGTTGGACCACCTCAAAGACGCAGGGCCGATGCTGTACGATATCGATCTGGAGGTGACGATGGCCCCCGACGGCAAGGATGCCAGCACGATCGCGCGGACCAACTACAAGGAAATGTACTATTCTGCCGCGCAGCAGTTGGCCCACCACACAACTTCGGGCTGCCCGATGAACGCAGGCGACCTTTTGGGATCCGGCACCATTTCGGGCGCGACCGAACCGGAACGCGGCTCTCTTCTGGAACTCAGTTGGGGTGGAAAGGAACCACTGACACTGGATACCGGCGAAGCCCGCTCTTTCATCGAGGATGGCGACACCCTGACACTCAAAGGCACGGCAAAGGGGGACGGCTACATGATCGGGTTTGGCGACTGCACTGGCACAGTTCTACCAGCGCTCGAATACCCCTACAAAAGATGACCTGCCAAGCTTCATCTTTTCAAAAATACTCCCGCCGGAGGCGTCCCATACACACCGCCGGCGCAACGTCTAAAGGATAAAACAATGGCCAAGGCATTTGCGTCCCAGGGGGACATGTCGGAAAAAAAGATATCTTTCACCGAGGTTGGCGAAGGTCTGTATGCGTTCACCGCCGAAGGTGACCCGAATTCGGGCGTTATCATTGGCGACGACAGCGTCATGATCGTCGAAGCCCAGGCCACACCGCGTCTGGCGAACAAGGTCATCGAATGCGTGCGCTCAGTGACCGACAAGCCAATTACTCATGTAGCGTTGACCCATTACCACGCGGTTCGCGTGCTGGGTGCCAGCGCCTTTGGCGCTCAGCAAATCCTGATGTCGGACATGGCGCGGGCTATGGTAGTGGAGCGCGGGCAAGAGGACTGGGACAGCGAATTCCAACGCTTTCCGCGCCTGTTCGAAGGACATGAAAGCATTCCGGGTCTGACGTGGCCCACGACGACATTCAGCGACACGATGACCGTTCATCTGGGCAATCGCCGCATAGACCTAATGCATCTGGGCCGCGCCCATACGGCTGGTGATATCGTGATTCATGTGCCAGACCAGAACGTAATGTTTACCGGCGATATCGTAGAGTATCACTCGGCTTGCTATTGCGGCGACGGCCACTTTGGTGATTGGGGCGACACACTGGACGAGATCAAATGGTTTGACGTTGACGCCATCGCACCGGGGCGTGGTGATGCGCTGATCGGCAAGGATATGGTCAATGCCGCCATCGAAAATACCCGTGATTTCGTTGACAGCACTTTTCGCCCGGCGGCCAAAGTTGCCGCGCGTGGCGGTTCGCTGAAAGAGGCATGGGACGCAGTTCGCGTCGAATGCGACCCAAAATTTGCCGATTACGCGATCTACGAACACTGCCTGCCCTTTAACGTGGCGCGTGCATATGACGAGGCGCGCGGCATAGATACGCCGCGTATCTGGACCGCCCAGCGCGATCTCGAAATGTGGGACGCACTGCAAGGCTGATAAATAAGGGTGACTTTGATCCAGATCGTGTTGCCCGCAAAGAAACGATGAAACGATAGGCCAAGACCTTCGGCGTCACAGCGGCGAAGGACAAGAGAGTTGCGCCCTGAGCGCAAGAGTACTGGGGGAGAACCCATGAACAAGATTTTTGAAGTCCCGCTTTACGCTTACGAGCGCAGCCCGGATCAGGACGCATCCGCGCCGGTCCGGCACAAGGTGATTGTTGTCGGGGCCGGTCCAATCGGTCTGGCCGCCGCGATCGATCTTGCACAACAAGGTGTCGAGGTTTTGGTGCTGGATGACAACGACAAAGTCAGCTTTGGCAGCCGCGCCATATGTTTCGCGAAACGCCCGCTGGAAATCCTGGATCGTTTAGGCTGTGGTCAGCCGATGGTCGACAAGGGTGTTCTCTGGAACGTGGGCAAGGTCTTTTTCGACGACCGGCAGGTATATGAATTCAACCTGCTGCCGGAAGAAGGGCACCAACGACCGGCCTTTATCAACCTGCAACAATACTATTTCGAAGAGTATCTGGTTCAGCGTGTCCGCGAATTGCAGGCCGACGGCGCACCAATCGAAATTCGGGGTCGCAATAAGGTCGAGGCCATTGGAACCCACCCTGACCACGTGAAACTGGAAGTTGAAACGCCCGAAGGCTCTTACACGGTCGAGGCCGATTGGCTGATCGTCTGCGACGGCGCCGGGTCGCCGGTTCGCGCGATGCTGGGCAAGGATTTTGTAGGCCGCGTATTCGAAGACAACTTTCTGATCGCTGACGTCATTATGGAGGCGGATTTCCCGACCGAACGCTGGTTCTGGTTCGATCCGCCGTTTAATCGCGGCCAGTCGGCGCTGCTTCACAAACAGCCCGACGGCGTTTGGCGGATAGACCTGCAACTGGGCTGGGACATCGACAAAGAGCGCGAAAAGCGACCCGAGAACGTGATCCCGCGCCTCAAGGCGATGCTGGGCGAAGATGTAAAGTTCGAACTGGAATGGGTATCTATCTATACGTTCCAATGCCGCCGGATGGAGAAATTCCGCCATGAGCGCGTTCTGTTTGCCGGTGACAGCGCACATCAGGTTTCGCCATTTGGCGCGCGCGGGGCCAATTCGGGGCTGCAGGACACCGACAACCTGTGCTGGAAGCTCAAGCTGGTCATGGACGGCAAGGCACCTGAAAGCCTGCTGGACAGTTATGATGCGGAACGTGTCTATGGCGCGGATGAAAACATCCTGAATTCTTCCCGCTCTACCGACTTTATCACACCCAAGTCGGAAACGTCCCGCATCCTCAGAGACGCCGTACTGGACTTGAGCGAGCATTACGAGTTCGCGCGCCCGCTGGTGAATTCGGGCCGCCTGAGCGTGCCTTGCACCTATGACGGCTCTCCGCTGAACTCGGCTGACGCACTGAATGGACCCGCCAGAACCCGTCCGGGATCGGCCTGCCCCGATGCGCCGTTGGGCGACGATTTTCTGCTGCCGAAACTGGCGGGAAAATTCACTTTGTTAACCATTGACGCTGACGCGCCGGACGTCGTCGAAGAAGACGGCGTCGAGGTCACCCGCCTAGCTTTGTCCGTCAAGGACGATCCGACGCTGGAGTTGAAGCGCCGCTACCTGGGAGAAGCAACCAGTGCCGTCTATCTGATCCGACCCGATCAGCACGTAGCGGCCCGTCGCGACAGCTATGAAGAAAACTCGTTCCGGCAAGCAATCCGCCGGGCCACAGGCAAGGAGTAATGCAAATGTCCGATCTTATCCTGACACCGAACATAGATAACGCAGACAATTTCTATGCCGATCTTCTGGCCGCCCATGAGGACCTGGAAAAGGCGGACAGCGACGCGTTGAATGCACGGTTGGTTTTGGTTCTGGCCAATCACATTGGCGACCGGTCCATTCTGGGTGACGCGATCAAGGCCGCCGAATTGAAACAGGAGTAACGGTATGAAAATTGAAAAAATTCACCACGTTGCCTATCGCTGCAAAGACGCCAAGGAAACGGTCGAATGGTATGGCAAGATGCTGAACATGGATTTCATCCTTGCGATTGCCGAGGATCATGTTCCGTCCACACATGAACCGGACCCTTATATGCATCTGTTTCTGGATGCGGGCCAAGGCAACGTTCTGGCGTTTTTCGAGTTGCCCACCAAGCCCGAGATGGACCGTGACCCCAACACGCCGAAATGGGTTCAGCACATCGCATTCAAGGTTAAAGACCGCGACGAATTGTTGAAATTCAAGGATCATCTCGAAGCCAACGGGGTCGAGGTTCTGGGTGTTACGGATCACTCGATCTTTCATTCGATCTACTTCTTTGACCCCAGCGGGCACCGCGTCGAACTTGCCTGCCCCGACCCGGAAGAAGAAGCCATGCTGGCAAAGCTGGACGATGTGAAATGGCAAATGCTGGAAGAATGGTCAAAGACCAAAAAGGCGCCGAAACACGCGGACTGGCTGCATGCGAAAGAACTGAACAAAGCCTGACATGCGTTGTATAGATGCAAAGGCAACCGGCTGATTTCCGGTTGTCTTTGTTATTTCAAAGGATGCTTTATGAGTGACGCTGTACTCTATGACTATTGGCGCTCTTCGGCCGGTTACCGGGTTCGGATCGCGTTAAACTTGGCTGAAATTACCTATCAACCGATCATTGTGGATCTGGTGAAGGGTGAGCACAAATCAGATAATCATCTGGCCCGGAACCCGCAGGGATTTGTTCCTGTACTAGAAATCGATGGGCTGCAACTGACGCAGTCGATGGCCATTCTCAATTATCTGGACCAAACGCGCGGAATGGGATTGCTGCCTGATGATCCGGGCGACCGCGCCCGGGTCGAAGCGCTGGCTCATGCAATAGCGGTCGACATCCATCCGGTCTGCAACCTTCAGGTCGCCAAGTTCGCAGCCTCTATCAGTGACAAGACAAATGACATGCCCGGCGATTGGATGAGGCACTTTATCCCGCCCGGATTGTCGGCTTTCGAGAAGATGCTCGGTGATTTTGAACAATCCCCCTTTTGCACCGGATCTGAGCCGGGACTGGTTGATATTTGCCTGATGCCACAGATCTACAATGCGCGCCGATGGGAAGTAGATTTGTCAAAATCACCCCGCATCTTGTCGGTCGAGGCCGCCTGCGCCCGTCACCCGGCCTTTGCCGCCGCCCACCCGGACATGCATGCGCCGGGCTGAAAAATGCACAGATTCTGTGTGTTTGTGGGCGTTTCAATTTTGACAGGAGATTTCTAGGCTGATCCGACCGAAACACGAGGTTCATATGCCCGATATCACTGATTATCACGCCCACGTTTATTTTGACGAGGCCACGCAAGACACTGCTTTGCAGGTATGCGAGGAAACCGCGCGCCAGTTTCCTGTTCAAATGGGGCGAATGCATGCGCGCAATGTCGGGCCACATCCCCGCTGGAGCTGCCAGCTAAGCTTTGCCCCCTCTGCGTTTGACATGGTGATCACTTGGCTATTGCTGAACCGGCAAGGATTAACGGTCTTCGTTCATCCCGAAACCGGTGAGCATTTGCAGGATCACAGGGACCGCGCATTTTGGATGGGTGAAATGCTGGAGTTGGACCTTTCGATCTTTGACCAGCTGAAAACGTAAGCCGGGATTTGTAAGTTGGTCGTTGCCGCCCCCTAGTTTAAAGCTCGCCAGCCCGCGTTCTGAGGACGAATTTCTGAATCTTGCCCGTCGACGTTTTTGGAAGCGTGCCGAACACCACAGTTTTGGGCGCTTTGAAATGGGCCATGTTATCGCGGCAAAAGGCGATCAATTCTGCTTCGGTCGCTTCTGCATTCGGCTTTAGCTCGACAAAGGCGCAGGGTGTTTCGCCCCATTTCTCGTCAGGTCGGGCGACAACTGCGGCCTCCATCACGGCGGGGTGTTTATAAAGCACCCCTTCCACTTCGACGGACGAAATATTTTCGCCGCCCGAAATGATAATGTCCTTGGAGCGATCCTTGAGAGAGATGTATCCATCGGGCTCGACGACCCCAAGGTCGCCTGATGCGAACCACCCTTCCTTAAAGGACGTATCGGTGGCATCGGGGTTCTTCAGGTAACCTTTCATCACGACGTTACCCTGCATGAAAATCTCGCCCATTGTTTCGCCATCTGCTGGCACGGGCTGCATCGTTTCGGGGTCAGCGACCATCAGGCCGGACAGCGCCACGTTTTTCACGCCTTGCCGCACTTTCAGAGTTGCGCGATCTTCAGCGCCTTTTTCATTCCACTCGTCTTTCCATGCGCAAACAACTGACGGACCGTAGGTTTCCGTCAAACCGTAAACATGCGTTACTTCTACACCCATTTTTTCCATATTTTCGATCACAGCGGCGGGCGGAGGGGCACCGGCCGTCATGACCTTGATCTCGTGGTCGAAATCCTTGAGATGATCGGGCGCGTTGGCCAGCATGTTCAGCACAATCGGCGCACCGCAGAAATGGGATACTTTCTCTTCCTTGAAAGCCTGGTAAATCGGCGCGTCGCGCACACCTCTGAGGCAGATCGACACGCCAGCATTAGCGGCCATGGTCCATGGGAAACACCAACCGTTGCAATGGAACATGGGCAAGGTCCACAGGTAGACCGAGTGTTTCGGCATCCCCCATTCCAGTATATTTGACGTCGCATTCAGCGCCGCCCCCCTGTGAGAATAGACCACCCCTTTCGGATTGCCCGTGGTCCCAGATGTAAAGTTCAGGGTGATTGCATCCCATTCGTCATCGGGCAGCGACCAGTCGTAATCCGGGTCGCCCTCGGCCAACAACTGGTCATATGTCAGCGTGCCCAGCGCCGCACCACTGTCAAAATCGGGATCCTCGATGTCGATCACCAGCAGATCACTGTTTTCGACATGCGCCAAAGCATCCTGAACCACGCCCGAAAACTCTGGATCGACAAGCAGCACCTTGGCTTCGGAATGGTTCAGAATAAACGCGATGATCGCGGCGTCGAGGCGTGTGTTGATCGCGTTCAGCACGGCACCTACCATCGGGATGCCAAAGTGTGCTTCGTACAATTCCGGAATATTTGCCGCAATGATGGAAACCGTGTCGCCTTTTCCGATGCCCCTTGCGGCCAAGGCACTGGCAAGACGTTTGCAGCGCGAATAGGTTTGCGACCACGTGTAACGCCTGCTGCCATACACGACAGATGGGTAATCCGGATACACGGCGGCCGTGCGTTCAAGATAGCTGAGCGGAGACAGCGATGCATAGTTCGCCCGGTTTCTGTCCAGGTGGCGATCGTATATGTTGGTCGACGTCATCCACATCTCCTCCCAAGTCTTTGGCGCTGAACTTGAGCACAAAGACCCGCCCATGACAAACCCGTAGAAATACGCGCAATTGCACTGGAACTACGGTAAAGGCTTATCTGGCCCTATCTAACACCTGCCTTTCGCGTTGATCTGGCCTAAGGATAAAACTTGTCAGGCAGGGTGCGCCCTGATTCCTGTGCTGCACTTCACACTGAAAGGACATGTCATGGACGGCACGTTCAACGAAAACGATCTTTCCCGCGTAGTCGAAGCCGACCGCGCCCATATCTGGCATCACCTGATCCAGCATAAGCCGTTTGAAACAAACGATCCGCGTATCATTGTCGAGGGAAAAGGCATGCGTGTCTGGGACCAGAAAGGCAAAGAGCATCTGGATGCCGTTTCGGGCGGTGTCTGGACGGTCAACGTCGGCTATGGCCGCGAGTCGATCTGCAAGGCGGTTTACGACCAGTTGATGAAGCTGTGTTATTTCGCCAATTCCGCCGGTTCGATCCCCGGCTCTATCTTTGCGGAAAAGCTGATTGAAAAGATGCCGGGCATGAGCCGGGTCTATTATACAAACTCTGGTTCCGAGGCGAACGAGAAGGCCTTTAAGATGGTTCGCCAGATCGCGCACAAGCGCTATGGCGGCAAGAAAACCAAGATCCTGTATCGTGATCGCGATTATCACGGGTCGACCTTGGCCGCGATGTCGGCTGGCGGTCAGGACGAGCGCAATATGCAATACGGACCATTTGCGCCTGATTTTGTCCGCGTTCCACACTGCATGGAATACCGCAAGCATGAACTGGATGATGCGCCGGCGGAAAACTTTGGTGAATGGGCCGCAAACCAGATCGAAGAAGTAATTCTGCGCGAAGGCCCGGACACCGTCGGCGCCCTGTGCCTGGAACCGGTAACTGCCGGAGGCGGCGTAATCGAGGCGCCCGAGGGGTATTGGCCGCGCGTTCAGGAGATCTGCAAGAAATACGATATCCTGCTGCACATCGACGAAGTTGTGTGTGGCATCGGCCGCACCGGCACATGGTTTGGTTATCGGCAGTACGGGATTCAGCCTGATTTCGTAACGATGGCCAAAGGTGTCGCCTCTGGTTATGCGGCGATCGCCTGCATGGTGACAACCGAAGAGGTGTTCGACATGTTCAAGGACAATGTCGATGATCCGCTGAACTACTTCCGCGACATCTCGACATTTGGCGGATGCACTGCCGGTCCGGCGGCCGCGATTGAGAACATGCGCATCATCGAGGACGAGAACTTGCTGGGCAATTGTGTTGATATGGGCGACCGAATGACGGCCAACCTGCAGGCGTTGATGGAAAAGCACAAGGTGATCGGCGACGTTCGGGGAAAGGGTCTGTTTCTGGGCGCTGAACTGGTTGCTGATCGCGCCACCAAAGAGCCGGTTGCCGAGAAACTGGCGCAAGCCGTTGTGGCCGACTGCATGGCACAAGGCGTCATCATCGGCGTAACCAACCGCTCGGTTCCGGAAAGGAACAACACCTTGTGTTTCTCGCCTGCTCTGATCGCCACGCCTGACGACATCGATCAGATCACCGACGCTGTAGATGGCGCATTGGGACGTGTGTTCGGCTGATGCGTGACGGGGCGCATTAACCCTGATTTCTGTATCTGTTGTTAAATGAAAACCGGCGCCAAAAGCGCCGGTTTTTTCATAACTGAATTTCGATGACACCCAACCTGACCCCGGCGGCAATTGCTGAACCAAAGGCGGTATGATATATCAAAATGACACTTTGATTTCTTCACTAAATATTTGCTTCCAAAAATAAAAGTCGTTGAGGACTGTTCGTTTCAGGCTGCAGAGCAGGTAGCTCGGCAATAATGCCGGGCTTTCCCCTGGGAGGGTTCTATGTCTTCACACGGTTACACTATGATTACCGTCGCAAGCTGCGACGCCGGTTTCCTGCAAAGTGCACTTGGGCATCTGGCAGTGCTTTCAGAAGAGCTGAAAAACCAAGCCGGAGCGGCGGCAGTTCGTTACGGCGTGATCAGCACCGGCGAACACGCTGGCAGCTTGATCCTGTTTCAGGTCTACGACGAGCTTAACGGCGTGGATCGCGCATTTGATGTCTATGCGTCGTCGGATGCCTATCGGGCCATGATAGGAAGCGGCAAGATCGGCGTCACGCTTCGCAACATCGCGAAAATGGAAGACCTGGGCTTGCAGAACCCATCAAAAGAGCTTCCTGCTTATGGCGTACTGACCCGGTGGGCATCGCCCGAACCAATGACCGAAAGAATGGCCCCTTTGGTTCATCTGTTCGAAGACAACGGAGCAATGCTTTTGCGGTATGGCACGATCATGACCGGATCCACTGCAGGCCGGCGTCTGTTAGGGGTCGGGTATCCGTCAATGGATGCCATTCAAAAGACGTACGAGGCACTTAGGGCGAGCAAAGGATATGCTGATATCATCGCCGACATAGATTTGGATTTTCGCAACATATTCCGATACGTCGGCTGACCCGCTCAGGTTTCATGTAACTTTTCCACGGCGGCGCAAGTGTGCCGCCGTCTCTTTCAGGTCGTAACGGTCGCGGAAAAGGAACGCTGTATTGCGGTCAAAGTTTAACCGAAACGGTCGGCCACCCTGTTGAACATTTGCCCAGATCATTCGCGATTTCGTGATTGCGGCACGGGTATGCTACGCTCTGCCACAGAACAATATTCGGGCGGCATTGAACCGCCCGGCAAGTAATTCAGACAGTTTACTGGGAGGAGATGGATTGATGCGAGGATTGACTATAAGTGCAGCGGTCGTGGCAACACTTGGGTTGGGCGTTGGTCTGGGGGCATGGATTGAACGAAAAGACATCTCCGCCGGGCCGATACTGAACGACGCAATCGGCGCGATAAGCCCCGGAATGGCCGTGGCACAAGAATCCGGGCCCGAAATATCGCCGACAGACGTTCGGGACAGGCCGCGCGCAACCTACTATCCCAATACCGAAGACCTGTCGCCTGATG
>JBPCWT010000115.1:0-6373 GCA_051009255.1 Ruegeria sp.
ACTGCGAGCAGTCGAGTGCTTGCAATACCAGCAAAGGGAACGCAGGAGAAAGTCTAACCGCGTCGTAGCGGTGAGTATCGAGCCGGTTCTCGTAGTGGGTTCCTGCGTCCTGTGAGTCTCTTACATGTGTAATGTGGCAAAAAGCATGACCTAACAGTCAAAAAGTCCAGTTACCCCGCGCTTGGTATGCGTGGTGTACAAACAAAACTGCGCGGCGTCCGGGTAAGGCCGGGGGGTGGGGTGCGACATTCCGACTCGGTTGGCCTCGGGAATACGAGGTTGGAAACCTCGGCAAGCGGCGAGAAATTAGGGGTAGAATAGGGGCAGGGACGCAGATATAAGAAATAAGGCAACAAAATCAAAAGATTTTGGTGGAGCCTAGGGGAGTCGAACCCCTGACCTCTTGCATGCCATGCAAGCGCTCTCCCAACTGAGCTAAGGCCCCTTTCCGACACCGTCGAAACGGTGGACGGACGTTTATGAGACGTTGTGCGCGAGTGCAAGACAAAAAAACGCAATCGGCAAAATTTCGGCGGCTGTTAAACGACAGGTGAAACCAGAGGCGTCAATGCCGCCTCTGTAATGATTCAGGTTTCGTCTTCCGATGGTACGTCGGCGATTTCCTCAAGGGGAACGTCGGCGTCATCATCGTCGTCTTCCAGCAGATCGTCGTCCAGTTCTACCTCGGCATTTTCATCATCGTCATCAATGACAAGATCGCCATCCGAAGCGGATTCACGGGCTTTTTTCGTGGCAGCATCTTCGGCATCTGCTGCGATCATCCGGCTTTTACCGGTTTCCATTTCCACAATCTCGCCGGTGTAGGGGCTGGCGATCGGGTCCTTGTTTAGGTCATAAAACCGCTTACCGGTTGTCGGGCAAACGCGCTTTACACCCCATTCTTCCTTGGGCATGTCAATTCCCCTTGATATCAGGTGAGTCGTATCAACGATTCAGCTCACGTGCCACATGCAGCGGGTACTGTCAAAGCCTTTGCGCAAGGAGAACGGAACATGGGGCGACACGCACTGCCGGGGCAGCCGCCAGTTCCGCTGACATTACGCAGATCAGCGCGCGCACGGCGCATCAGTCTGCGGATTTCGCAATTGGATGGTCGGGTTACACTGACCTTGCCGCCGGGTGTTCCCGAATCCGAGGCGTTGGATTTTGCACGAGTTAAGGAAGACTGGATACGCGAGCATCTGGACGCGCATCCGGGCCAATTCATCGTGCAACCCGGTCTGGAGATCCCAATCGAGGGCGTCCAAAGGCGAATCGTGCAAGCCCAAGGTCGGCGGATAACACTGGGACACGACACGGTTGCCGTCCCGACTGGCTCTGAAGGGCGCAGGCTGGCCCGATTTCTGAAAGAGCTGGCGCGCGAGCGATTGACCGAAGCGTGTGACGACTATGCCGCCATGCTCGGCAAGCCGTATGCCAGCCTGACACTCAGGGACACGCGCTCTCGATGGGGGTCGTGCAGCTCGGCTGGCGGGTTGATGTTTTCATGGCGTCTGATCCTCGCACCCTCCGAGGTTCTGCACTACGTCGCGGCGCACGAAGTGGCGCACCTGGCCGAGATGAACCATTCACCGGCGTTCTGGGCGCAGGTCGAACAGATATTTGGCCCGTACAGCGGCCCCCGGCGTTGGTTGCGCGATAATGGGGCAGAGTTGCACCGCTACCGGTTTGACCAAGGCCAGAGTTGACCTTGCCGATTTTTGTGATCACATAAAGAGATGTTGACCACCCGACCCGCAGAATCCCACACGGCGACCCACGACAGGGTCTATCGCGCACTACGGTCGCGCATCATGCACGGAGAGATTCCGCCCGGTCAGGCGCTTACGTTGCGCGGGATCGGCAAGGAGTTCGGTGTTTCAATGACGCCGGCGCGTGAAGCCGTAAGACGGCTAGCTGCCGAAGGCGCGCTGTTCCTGTCTTCATCCGGGCGTGTTTCCACACCCGAGCTTAGTAATGACCGGATAGAGGAACTGGCGGCACTGCGAGCGTTGCTGGAGGTGGAACTGGCCAGCCGCGCGCTTCCACGGGCGCATATGGCGCTGATTGACCGTCTGCAGTCGATAAACATGACGGTGGCAGAGATGGTGACAAAACGGGACGCTGTTGGGTACATCCGAACAAATCTGGAATTTCACCGCACCTTGTACCTGCGCGCACAGGCGCCTGCTATGCTGGCCATTGCGGAAACGGTCTGGTTGCAGCTTGGGCCCACGATGCGCGCCCTTTATGGCAAGTTACGCCGAACGGAACCACCGCATTATCACAAACTGATGATTGCGGCGCTCAAGGCCGGCGACGAACCGGGTTTGCGGCTGGCTGTCCGGTCGGACGTGACTCAGGGGCTGCGTTTACTGGTGAGTTGAGCGGCTTTTTGCCGAACTTTTCTCAATTTCCAATAGGATGTCTTTGGCTGGTTGTGATCGCTGGTGCCAGAGATTTCTGTGCGCTAGTCTGAGGCAAATCACAACAAGAGCAGAAAAAATGATTGATCGACGGGTGTTTTCAATTGGGCTTGGGGCAACATTGCTTTCTGCCTGTTCGGGCGGCAGCGTGACACAAAGTGCGCCCTCGTCCCAGATGAAGTCAGTGCCGAATGCGGGTTGGGATGGCTGGGTGGCCGGTTTCAAGGGACGGGCAGCATCCAAGGGTATTTCGCAAGCGACCATTGATCGCGCGTTCCAGGGGGCGGGTTATTTGCCGGACGTCATTGAAAGGGACCGCAACCAGACGGAATTCAAACGTTCGCTGGAAGATTACCTTGCGATTGCCGCCTCGGATGAAAGGGTGAGCAAGGGCAAGCAGATGTTGCAACGACATGGTGCTACCCTGTCGCGCATCGAGGCGCAATATGGCGTCGAGAAAGAGGTCATAGTCGCCATCTGGGGTCTTGAAAGCCGCTATGGTGAACGGCGCGGGGACGTCCCCGTTGTTTCGGCGCTGTCCACGCTTGCCTATGATGGTCGGCGCGGGTCATTTTTCGAAAGTCAGCTGGTAGCCTCCCTGAAGATTTTGCAGAATGGTGATACGACACCACCAAACATGACTGGCAGTTGGGCCGGGGCAATGGGCCATACCCAGTTCATCCCAACCTCGTACCTGGCCTATGCGGTTGATTTTACCGGCGACGGGCGCCGCGACATCTGGTCGGACGATCCCACTGATGCCCTGGCTTCGGCTGCGGCATATCTGGCCCGTTCGGGTTGGGTGCGTGGGCAGGCCTGGGGCGGCGAGGTTGGCTCGGCTGCAGCCAGTTCAGGAACGCCGGTTGCGGTGCTTCAACCGCAGGTACCCGGACCAAGGATTGCCGTGTTCCGCAACTTTCAGGTGCTGAAGCGGTACAATAATTCGGACAGTTACGCGATTGGCGTGGGGCACTTGTCTGATCGCATCGCCGGTGGTGGTCCGTTTCGGACATCCTTTGGTCCCGACAAGTCTGGTTTGACGTTGGAAGACCGAAAGGAATTGCAGCGGCGACTGACTGCGGCGGGGTATGACACCCAAGGCGCTGACGGTGTGATCGGGTCCAAATCAGTGGCCGCCATCAGCGACTATCAGCGCGCCAACGGTCTGCCGGTGACGGGGGAACCATCTGTGGAATTATTGCGTCGTCTCGGGGGCTGATCGCAGGTGCAAGGCAGGCTGCAGTTTTAGGCAGCCAGACCTTTTGCGCCTATGTCCAGAAACTTCTGCCGACGATCCTTGATAAGCGCCTTCGCATCCTTGCCTTTTAACTCTTTCAGCATGGAGGCAATAGCCTGACGCACGGCCTCGACCGTGGCGTCGCGGTCGCGGTGTGCGCCTCCCTTTGGCTCTGGGATGATATGATCACAGACACCAAGCTTGGTCAGATCCTGCGCGGTCAAACGCAAGGCTTCGGCTGCTTCGCGCATCTTTTCGGCGTCTTTCCACAGGATTGATGCGCAGCCTTCGGGGGAAATTACCGAATAGACCGAGTGTTCCAGCATTGCGACGCGGTTTGCAGTCGCAAACGCCACGGCACCACCCGATCCGCCTTCGCCAATGATAACGGAAACCAGCGGCACGCCAATTTTCAGGCACATCTCGGTCGAGCGGGCAATAGCTTCGGATTGGCCGCGTTCCTCAGCGCCTTTGCCGGGATAGGCCCCGGCTGTATCAATCAGCGTTATGACGGGCAGACCGAAACGGTTTGCCATTTCCATCAGGCGCACGGCCTTGCGGTACCCTTCGGGACGAGCCATGCCAAAATTCCGTTCGATGCGGGACTTCGTATCCGATCCCTTTTCATGACCGATCACCATCACCGGCTGGTCATTGAATCGCGCCAGCCCGCCGATGATCGCCAGGTCATCGGCAAAATTCCGGTCGCCGGCCAATGGTGTGAACTCGGAAAACAATTCCTCGACATAATCCTTGCAATGGGGGCGTTCAGGGTGGCGCGCCACCTGGCATTTCCGCCAAGGCGTCAGGTCGTTATAAAGTTCGTCCAACATCTTGGATGCCTTGGCATCCAGTGCTGCAGCTTCCGACGCTACATCCATTTCTTCATTGGCGCGGGCCAATGCGCGCAATTCCTCTGCCTTGCCTTCGATCTCGGCCAGGGGTTTTTCGAAATCCAGATACTGAGTCATGACGCCTCTTAACGCGGTAGTTCTTTGCTATATGACGGCAGGTTGCCGCAGATGCAACTCAATGCGGCCACAGTACCGGATACAGGGATGCGACAAGCAACGTGGCCATTGTCCAGTTAAATATGACCAGTCTGCGAGGGTTAGTCAGAATTCGCGCCAATTGCTGCCCCAAAACCGTCCAGGTGCTGACCGACGGCAAATTGACCGCACCAAAAACGATTGCAACCATCAAGATGGCATTCAGGGTTTGTCCGGGCGCATAGGCCGTCGTCGCAGTCAGCGCCATGGCCCATGCCTTTGGGTTGACCCATTGAAATGCAGCGGCCTGAAGAAACGTCATTGGTTGACCAGATACAACCTGATCACGTGTCGGTGCGGCGTGGGCGATTTTCCAAGCCAGTAACAGCAAGTACAAGACAGAAGCGATTTTGAGCGCCGTGTAACTGACAGGAAACCGTTCGAACACCTGAACCAACCCGGCCCCGACGACCAGCACCATAAAGGTAAATCCAAGCCCGATTCCAAACATATGCGGGATCGTGCGTCGAAAACCAAAATTGGCACCGGACGCCATCAACATCAGATTGTTCGGCCCCGGTGTGATCGAGGAAACGAAGGCAAAAGTTACAAGCGCTAGGAGGATTTCGATAGTCATCCGCGAACAATCGTTGTTTGCCAGCTAAATGAAATTGCGTTTTGGCGTGATTTCCACGAAAATCAGCAACAAATGACGAAGATAGATCAAATAAACCGCCGAATATTGCAAGAGCTGTCACGCGATGGACGAATGAGCAATCTGGAGTTGGCTGACCGTGTCGGGCTTTCCCCTTCGGCGTGCCTGCGCCGCGTGCAAGAGCTTGAGCGCGCCAAGGTGATTACAGGCTATCGCGCTGTTCTGAACCCTTCGGCGCTGGGCGTAGGATTTGTTGCCTATATCGGTGTCGGTCTGGGGGAACATTCCAAGGCTGCGCTGGAGGGGTTCGAGCGGGCCTTAAAGCAAGCGCCCGAAGTAACCGAATGTCACAATATAACCGGAACAATTGAATACTTGCTGCGCGTCGAATGTGTCGACCTTCCGGCGTACAAAACGTTCCATACAGAAGTACTGGGTACGCTGCCGCATGTGACATCAATCACGTCATATGTGGTCATGGGGTCCCCGAAAAACTTGCGCGCGTGATGCAGGAAATGTGAACTGGGTTAGACTTGCCGCAAATATCATAGCAGCATACTGTCGGTAAAATTGCGCCACGCATGCAATTTCAGTAATCTGATCAAGGCGCACAGTCAGGGAGATGAACATGAAACTTGTCCGGACCGGAGTTATCGCTGGCCTGATTGCGGTTTTTGCAAGCGCATCTTTTGCTGCGCCTTTGAAACTGCAACCCGCAAACCCACAACCGTCGAACCCCAAAGCGGGATTGTCGGTCGTGTACGCTTGGGAGGGAAATCCGCCGAGAAAGGTTCAGAATCTGAGCAAGGCAAAGCAGATGATGAAGAAGGCCAAGCCAGGAAATCCGCTTCGTGGGCTCGACTATCGTGATACGAACGAAGGTGATCCTGTCCTGACTTTTCACGAAACTTACAACGTGGCTGCGAATATCACCGGCTACATCCGGTTTGATGCCCCAGGGGTTTACGAACTGGAAACATGGTCAAATGACGGGATCGACGCCTGGATCGGTGGTCAGCAGATCGGGTATTTCAACGGTCGTCAGAGTTGCGCCGCCAACCAACGT
>JBPCWT010000116.1:0-6570 GCA_051009255.1 Ruegeria sp.
CCTCGACAGCGATCCCCGCTGCGGCAGAGATGAAGTACGAAAACAACAGTGGTGGATACGTTCTGCTGTACGGTCAGTTGCACCCGGCGATCATTTCGGTTGATGACGGCGAAGAGAGCGACACCCGATTGCTGGACAACGACTTGTCCAACAGCCGTGTTGGGTTGCGCTTGATGCAGCCCTATGGCGACAACACCTTTTCCTTTCATTTTGAAACCGCGCTGGGCTTGCCCAATTCGACCGAGTGGAACCAGTTAGGGACCGATTTCAGTGGTTGGAGCCGCGAAGACCTGCGCTTTATCGACTTTGCTTACAAAGGTGATTGGGGTGAGTTTTTGGCCGGTCAGGGCAGCATGGCGTCAGATGGCGCTGCCGAGGTTGACCTTTCATATGTTGGTACAGCGCTCTACTCGTACACGAACGATGAAAACACGAGCTTCTTTTATCGTGGGTCCGACGGAATCCTGAGCGACATAACCATCGGGGATTCAAGTAGTAACTTCGACGGCGGTCGTCGAGGTCGGGTTCGCTATGACACGCCCGATTTCAACGGGTTTTCTGCAAGTGCCGCATGGGGGCAGAACATTCTTTCGAGCGACGATGACGACGATTACTATGACATCGCATTGTTCTATGGGAATACATTCGCAAGCGGCGTCGAGTTCAAGGCCGGTCTGGCATACGCTGTTCGCAGCAGTGACGATCCCTCGCGGGAACGCAATGATACAATCGGTTCTGCCTCGGTTCTTTTGCCAAGTGGCTTTAGCTTTACATTCGCAGCGGGTGCGCGCGACAACGACGCCTCGGGCGTATCAGATCCGAATTACTGGTACGGCAAAGTTGCTTATGAAGATGACTGGGTTTCGTGGGGTAAAACAGGCATCGGCATCGACTATTTTGACGGTTCGGATTTTGCCAGCGACAGTTCCAGCACGGCGTCCTGGGGTGTTGCTGTGGTTCAAAGGATCGACAGCATAAACACCGACGCATATCTGAAATACCGTAACCACGATTTTGACGACAGCAGTTCAAGTTTTCAGAAAAACGATACCTGGGTTCTGGGTGCACGCTGGAAGTTCTGAGCCCCGAGACATCGTAGTTTTCAGACGTCCCGGAGTTTTCCGGGGCGTTTTTGTTTGATTATGGCGGGCAAATAGGGGCCTACGCGCCAGTTGCCTCTTGCACAGGCGCAGCAGGGCAAATAGAAGGCGACAAATTTTCCCGGCGCGCGGATTTGCGCGCCCCGAATCCTATGGGGACTACCATAATGCAGGTTACCGAGACGCTGAACGAAGGTCTGAAACGCGGCTACAACATCGTAGTCACCGCTGCCGAGTTGGACGATAAGGTTAACGAAAAGCTGACCGAAGCACAGCCCGAAGTCGAAATGAAGGGTTTCCGCAAAGGTAAGGTGCCGATGGCGCTGCTGAAAAAGCAGTTCGGCCAGCGTCTGCTGGGTGAAGCGATGCAGGAAACCATCGACGGCGCAATGAACCAGCATTTCGAGACCAGCGGCGAGCGTCCGGCGCTGCAGCCCGAGGTCAAGATGACCAACGAGGACTGGAAAGAAGGCGACGACGTTCTGGTCGAAATGTCGTACGAGGCGCTTCCCGATGTGCCAGAAGTTGATCTGAAGTCGATCGAGCTGGAAAAACTGGTAGTCAAGGCCGACGATGCAGCCGTCGATGAGGCGTTGAACAATCTGGCGGAAACGGCGCAGAACTTCAAAGCGCGCCGTAAGGGCTCGAAAGCCAAAGATGGCGATCAGGTTGTCATCGATTTCGTCGGCAAGGTTGACGGTGAAGAGTTTGAAGGCGGTTCCGCCGAAGACTATCCGCTGGCTCTGGGCTCGAACAGCTTTATCCCCGGTTTCGAAGAACAATTGGTTGGTGTGAAAGTTGACGACGTGAAAGACGTCAATGTGACTTTCCCTGCGGAATACGGTGCCGAGCATCTGGCCGGTAAGGACGCCGTGTTTGCGTGTACCGTTAAAGAAGTGAAAGAACCGGTTGCTGCAGAAATCGACGATGAACTGGCCAAAAAATTCGGTGCAGAAGACCTAGCCGGTTTAAAATCTCAGATTTCCGGACGTCTAGAGGCAGAATATTTCGATGCTGCGCGAGCTGTATTGAAGCGTGGTCTGCTGGACGCGTTGGATGAGAAGGTAACCTTTGATCTGCCGCCGTCGCTCGTCGATGCCGAGGCAAAACAGATCGCGCACCAACTGTGGCACGAAGAAAACCCGGAAGTAACTGATCACGATCACGACGAGATCGAGCCAACAGACGAACACAAGTCTCTGGCCGAGCGTCGCGTGCGTCTTGGTCTGTTGCTGGCTGAATTGGGTCAGAAAGCAGAAGTCGAAGTAACCGATGCCGAAATGAGCCAGGCCGTTATGAACCAGGCCCGTCAGTATCCGGGACAGGAACGGCAGTTCTTTGAATTCGTTCAGCAAAACACCCAGATGCAGCAGCAACTGCGGGCCCCGATCTTTGAAGACAAAGTCGTCGACTATGTGTTCGAGCTTGCCAAGATCGCCGACAAGGAAGTCAGCAAAGACGACCTGCAAAAGGCCGTAGAAGCGCTGGAAGAGGAATAATCCCCTTTCCACCCCTCGGATGGTCAGAGTTCCAAGTGCGGAGTCGTCGATAAACTGACGACTCCGCTTGGGTGGCTTTCTACTTATGAGGTGAGGGGGTTAGGCCTCATGAGCAAAAGCACGGGGGGTCTGTAACAGAGCGGTCTTTTGCTCTGCTGTGAACCTGTCCGACAACTCTTCGATCAGTCTCAGAACCGCCTGAACTTCTTTTTCTGTTCGGGCAGAGTTCATCTGCTCGACAAAATACTGTTCAAGCACGCTGAGCGGCTGATGATCGAGATTGGCAGGAGACAGGATCAAAGTCTCTTTTTCGGTTTCGGCTGCCTTGCGCTCGAAAAACTCCAGTGCGTCTTCCTCTTCCAGGAAGACATCGTGGTGAATCCCCGAAAACTCTCGCACCCTTGCTATTCGTTCTTCCGAACAATCCAGCAATGCAGCCAGCGCAGGAACCTTTCCCATCGGAACGGTTTTACCGACATAGTCATATGGTGCATTGTCCGAACGTTTGAGAACCCGATCCATAACCGGGTCAATGACCGTGACAATATCCTGAATACCCGCGCTGCGGGCATATTCCAGCGAACCAATCATCAGTTCGCAAGTTGCATAAGATACCGAGTTCTTTTCTTTCCCGCGCGACAGTCGCTGAGTGTCGACGCAAAAGCGCGTGGATTCCCACATGGTGGCGCTTCGAATGGGTGGTTGCCCATCCAGTATGGCAGAGAACACATCGGCCAACATGTGCGGTCCGGTGGTCTGCAATGCGCGTACGGCTGCAACGACATTACCGTCGTCATCCAGTCCGATTACATATGCAGGGTCAAGATGGTCGAAATCGTCGATTTCCTTGCCATCGATAATGTTAACGTCCCAACCAAGGCGACCCCCGAATACACGGGCCCTCAGTGCAAACATTTCGTCAACAACCCCTTTGAACAGATGCCTGTTCAAGCCATCAACAATGACGATCATAGTTTTCCCCCTAGAGCGGTTAGTCCATAAAACCGATCGTTACTCAGAATTAACTCTGATTCTATTGGGGGTTTCCCGTAATTTGAGGCATTTTTTGGGCTAACCGGGGTAAATTAGCCCAATTCCTATGGCTCTACCGACTGCCTGAGGGGTGGTCAGAGCGCTGAGTTTTTCCCTGCTGGACCGCAAATGCACCTCGACGGTTCGGTGAGAAATCGACAAAATGTCACCGATATCCTGCTGGGATTTTCCTGCTGCAACCCATTGCAGGATTTCCACTTCGCGGCTGGAAAGGGTCGGGTTGTAAAGGATCCGGGTGAACGCATCGGACGTAATGACCGAGTCGTGAATGTGAACGGCCATGGATTGCAGGTCGCTCATCACATTTGACTTGAGCTTTTTCCACTCTTCGCGCGAACAGTTGCGCGTCGCGCTCAACAAGCCGATGTCACCGTACGGTCCACGGACCGGAATCGTGACGCCCTGATCGCCGATGCCAAAGTCGCTGGCATCGCGGAAAACACGTTGGAAATCTTCATTTCTCTCCAGACGGCTCCAATCAACCGGGGCGATACTGCGCTGGCTCATATGAAGTGTTGGATCTATCATTTGAAAGCCCTGCTCTTGATAGTGAGCTTTCCATTCGTCGCCGTAAGTGACATGGCCATGTATGCTGCCAGCAGCCGGATTCATCCCAGCATAGGCTGCGTGATCCATTTCGAATTTATCACAAATCTGGCGCAAAAACTCGGCATACTGAGTTTCCGGCTGAGCAACCGTGCTGAGATCGATTATTTCCATTTGGCCACTTCTGTTAAACAACCATTGTTGCCAACGTGTCTATATCTGCAACTACCGGATATTCGGCTGTGTGGTACCACTCGCAATTACCGGACGGGACCGAGCACACCACACTTTTTATTTTATTACAAGAAGTTGGGGTATTCATCTGCACAAATGCTGTTGTAATGATGTTTTGATGCTCGCCTTTGAATAGAATTGAAAAGTCTCCGATTTGCGCAATCCGTGCGCCAAACAGAGCTTTTCAGACAGTCTAAGAATATTCAGCGGGTAACGCAAAATTACCGGTCAACCTAGTTGACGGTCGAGGGTATCAGGCCTGTCTCGACCAGCATCCCCATCTTTTTGGCTTCGTAATAGTAACCTTTGGCGTACAGGAAAATGGCACGCTGCTGATCTCCGTCAGACAGCATCCAAGCACCACGCAGGTACTTTCCAGCAAATTCCAGGTTTGTATCAGCATTTAGCAAGCCGTCAGCCTTGCCACGATAACCCATTGACCGCGCGGTTGCCGGCAGGATTTGCAGCAGACCGTAGTAGGGGCGGTTAACCGCCCATGGCCTGTGAGTGCTTTCGCGGATCGCCAGTTTGTGCACCAACTCTCGTGGAAGCTCGTAATGATCGGCCCATTTGTTAATGGACGCGCGCAATTCCGGGGTTTCGTTTGGATACAGGGGTGGGTCAAACGGCTCGTTCCGGCTGCTTAACCTGTCATTTGCTCCGCTACAGGCTGCCAATGGTGCTGTCAGAAGCAGGGCTGTAAAGCTGCGGCGATGCAATTTAGTCATGGATTGTCTCCCGGATGCGGATCGAGATGATAGGGAAGTGCAATCAGACTTCAAGACTGCGCCAATTTAATGGCCGGTATTCGCTCAGTGACCGCAAAAAACAAAAAAACCGCGCGAATATCGCGCGGTTTTGATGATTTTAGCGTCTAAGCCGTTCAGGCCTTGGCGTCTTCGTCTTCTTCTGCTGTTGCTTCGACGGCCAGCTCTTCGTCCTCGGAAGCAGCTGATCCGATATCGTCGAACAGTTCGGCGATCTCGAATTCTGCTTCGGCCTCTTCTTCGGCGGCCAGATCCTGAATCGACTTGCCCGAAGCCTGCAATTCGGCTTCTTCTTCCGAACGTGCAACGTTCAGGTTGATCGCAACTTCGACTTCGGGGTGCAGTTTGACAGCGACGGTGTGCAGACCCAAATCCTTGATCGGTGCGACCAGGGCGATCTGTTTCTTGTCGACGGTAAAGCCTGCTTCGGTGGCGGCATCTGCTGCGTCACGTGGAGTGACCGAGCCATAGAGCGCGCCAGCGTCCGATGCCGAGCGAATCACGATGAACTGCTGTCCGTCCAGCTTTTCGGCCAGTGCTTCGGCTTCTTTCTTGGTTTCAAGATTGCGTGCCTCTAGCTGCGCTTTCTGGGCTTCGAACGACGCAATGTTGGCGTCCGATGCACTAAGCGCTTTGCCCTGAGGCAGCAAAAAGTTGCGGGCGTAGCCAGACTTGACGTCAACGACGTCGCCCATCTGACCCAGCTTCGCAACGCGTTCCAGAAGGATAACTTGCATGTCAGTCTCTCCTTACTTCACGGCGTAGGGCAGCAGGGCAAGAAAGCGGGCGCGCTTGATTGCACGAGCCAGTTCACGCTGCTTCTTCGCCGAAACGGCGGTGATGCGGGAAGGAACGATCTTGCCACGCTCAGAAATGTAGCGCTGCAGCAGACGTGTGTCCTTGTAGTCAATCTTCGGCGCATTCTCACCCGAAAACGGGCAAACCTTGCGGCGGCGGAAAAATGGTTTAGCGGCCATGGTTTATGTCCTTTCGTCAGGCTTGATCAACGGCGCTCGCGGCGGTCGCCGCGTTCGTCACGCTTCTGCATCTGGATTGACGGGCCTTCTTGATGGCCGTCTACCTTGATGGTCAGAACGCGCATTACGTCATCATGCAGGCGCATCAGACGCTCCATTTCCTGAATGGCCGGTGCCGGGGCATCGGTCTTGAGGAAAGCATAGTGACCCTTGCGGTTCTTGTTGATCTTGTAAGCCATCGTCTTGACGCCCCAATACTCGCTGTCGACGACGTTGCCGCCGTTGTCCGCGAGGACAGTGCCGAAATGTTCGACGAGGCTTTCTGCCTGCGCGTTGGACAGGTCCTGACGCGCGATCATTACATGCTCATACAGTGGCATGTGCACTCCTGTTT